>NZ_BSPB01000012.1:0-68460 GCF_030160815.1 Hydrogenophaga electricum
CGCCGCCGCCTCGAAGCGCTGGATCACCCCGGCGGCGCCCTGGCGGGCCTGGGCGATGCGGCGCTCGCGCATGCCCTGGGCGTGCCAGCCCGCGCCGATGGGCACGGGGCCGACGTTCTGCAGGCGGGGCAGGTCGATGAGCGCCATGCCGCAGAGTTCCGCGCCCTGTTCGCGGGCGAGCTGCACCGCCTGTGCGATGGCGTGGTCGGCATGCGGGCCTTCGGCCAGCATCAGCACGACCCGGCGCACCGGCGCGCTGGCCGGGGCGATCGAGGGGGTGGGGCTGGCGCGGCCGAGCAGGCCTTGCAAGGCGTCTTCGTGCGTGCCACGCCACAGCGGTGCGCCGCTCACGTAACCGGCGCGCCCGATCAGGTGCCCAGCCACCGGGGTGGTCAGCAGCAGGAACAGCACGGCCAGGCCGGCCTTGATCCAGGTCGATGCGCTGCCATCGAAGGCCGCCACGCCCAGCAGCACCAGGCCGCTGCCGGCCACGCCGGCCTTGGTGGCGGCGTGCATGCGCATGAAGAAATCGGGCAGGCGCAGCACGCCGATGGCGGCGAACAGGCACAACACGGCGCCGCCGAGCAGCAACAGGGTTCCGATCCAGGTGTTCATGGCGTGTCCTCCTGCGGGGTGCCCTCGGTGGAGCGGATGGCACCGCGGGCGATGAAGCCGGCAAAGGCCACCGTGGCCAGAAAGCCGACCAGGGCCACGCCGAGCGCGATGTCGATGAAGGCCGCCGAGCCCGAAACCAGCGCGGCCAGGCCGGCTGCGGCGACGCCGATCAGGCCGAGCATGTCCAGCGCGATCACGCGGTCGGCGGCGCCGGGGCCGCGCACGATGCGCACAGACGCGGCCAGGGTGGCGGCGGCCAGCAGCAGCGCGGCCGCCACCTGGACCAGGGAGAGCAGGGTGTGGTTCATTCCAGGGCCTCCTTCACGCGGCGTTCAAAACCGTCCTGAATCTGGGCCACGGTGTCGTCGCCCAGATTCATCACATGCACATAGAGCCAGCGGCGGTCGTCGCTGACATGCAGGCTGGTGGTGCCCGGCGTCAGCGTGACCAGGTTGGCCAGCAGGGCGATGCCGGTGTCGGTGCGCAGGCTCAGTGGCACGGCGACGATGCCGCTGCGGCGGATGCACCGGGGGTCCAGCACCGCCTGCAGCACGTCGCGCACCGACAGCACCAGTTCCCGGATGAAGAGGCCGGCCAGCACGAGCCAGGCCGGCAGACGGGTCAGGGGTTTCATGGCGCCACTCCCGGGTCGTTGAAGGGGGCGGCCGGCGCTGCGCTGGGGCGGGTGGCGAGCACGGCCTGCACATAGGGTTCGCGGGCCAGCAGCTGTTCGGCCGCCCGCAGCGAAAAGTCGACGAAGGGTTGGGTCCAGAGGCCGATGGTCAGCGTCACCGCCGCCAGCGCGCCGATGGGCACCAGCATGGCCGCCCGCGCCGCCGGGTTGGCGCGCCACTGGCGCGCGGCTTCCTGCGACAGCGGCGGTGCGGCCTTCCAGAACGCCTCGTTCCAGATCTTGAGCATGGAATACAGCGTGAGCGCGCCCACGGCGAGCGCCGCCACCGCCAGGGCGACGTGGCCGGCGTCCAGGCTGGAGCGGATCACCACGAACTTGGCCCAGAACCCCGACAGCGGCGGCAGGCCGGCCAGCGACAGCGCCGGCACCGCGAACAGCAGCGCCAGCACGGGCGCACTGCGGTGCAGGCCGCCGATGCGCTTGAGGTCGTAGGAGCCGCCCGCCAGGCGCACGGCGCCCGCGATCAGGAACAGGTTGGCCTTGACCACGATGTGGTGCAGCACATACAGAATCGCCCCGGCGATGGCCAGCGGCGTGGCCACGGCCAGCCCGACCAGCATGTAGCCGATCTGGCTGATGATGTGGAACGACAGGATGCGCCGGATGTCGTAGTGGCTGGCGGCGCCCAGCACGCCGGTGACCATGGTCAGCACCGCCAGCACGCCGACGATGGGGCCGATGAAGCCGATGTCGGCCCCGAACAGCAGCGTGAAGCAGCGCAGGATGGCGTAGACCCCGACCTTGGTGAGCAGCGCGGCGAAGATCGCGACCACCGGGGCGCTGGCCGTGTGGTAGGCCGCCGGCAGCCAGAAAAACAGCGGGAACACCGCCGCCTTGGCCCCGAAGGCGAGCAGGAACAGCACCGCCAGCGTGGTCACCAGGCCGGTGTTGCCGACGGTCGGCAGCGTGCGCGCGAGGTCGGCCATGTTCAGCGTGCCGGTCAGGCCGTAGAGAAAGCCCACGCCCATCAGGAACAGCGTGGTCACCAGCAGGTTCAGCACCACGTACTTCACCCCGGCGTCGAGCTGGGCGCGCGTGCCGCCCTGCACCAGCAGACCGAAGGAGGCGATCAGCATCACTTCGAACCAGACGTAGAGGTTGAAGATGTCGCCGGTGAGGAAGGCGCCGGTCACGCCCAGCAGCAGCCCGTGGTAGAGCGGGTGGAACCAGGCGCGCTCGCGTTCGCGGGCGCCGTCGGCCAGCGCGTAGATCGAGATCACCACCGCCATCAGGCCGGTGATCACGACCATGGCGGCGCTGAACAGGTCGGCCACGAAGCTGATGCCGAAGGGGGCGGCCCATTGGCCGAACTGCGTGGCCAGCACGGTGCCGCCGTACACGGCCTGCAGCAGCGCCAGGCTGGCGGCCAGCAGCAGCACACTGCCGGCCAGGCTGGCCCAGCGCTGGGCCCGGGGCCAGGGGTGCAGCAGGGCGCCCAGGGCCACGCTGAGCAGCGGCACCGCGATGGGCAGGGTCAAGAGCAGGTGGGCGTTCATGCGCGCTCCTCGGCCCGGACCGGGTGGCCGGCGGGCGCGGCTTCCGGTTCCGCGGCGCCCATGGCGTCGGGGTCCAGCGTGCCCAGGGCGCGGTGCGAGCGTTCGAACAGCACGACCGCGTAGGCCACGAGCGAAAACGAGATCACGATGGCGGTGAGGATCAGCGCCTGCGGCAGCGGGTTGGCGCTCACCACCAGATCCCGAGCGCCCTCGGGCACCAGCGGGGGCACCGCCGACGAGAGCCGGCCGCCGGTGAAGATGGCCAGGTTGACGGCGTTGCCCATGAGCAGCAACCCCAGCACCATGCGCAGCAGGTTGCGCGACATGAGCAGGTACAGGGCGGCTGCCAGCATGGCGCCGAAGGTCAGGGCGTACAGGGTTTCCATGTCAGGCGGTCTCCTCGTCGAGGTAGTAGCTCACGAAGGCGGTCACCGCACCCAGCACCGCCAGGTAGACGCCAACGTCGAAGATCAGCGCCGTGCCCAGGGCCAGGCCGCCCTCGGTCAGCACCCACTGGTGGGTGAGAAACGGCGCCTGCGCCAGCAGGCCGGTTCCGCCCGCCAGCAGCGCGAGCAGCAGGCCGGTGCCGGCCACCGCCGCCGGCGGCCAGCGCAGGGCGGCCAGCAGCGCGGCGCGGCCGCGGGGCAGGGCGTAGACCGTAAACCCGGCCGCCGCCACCAGGCCGCCGACGAAACCGCCACCGGGTTCGTTGTGTCCGCGCCAGAGCAGGTAGAGCGAGAACAGCAGGGCCATGGGCAGCAGGAAGCGGCCGGCCACACGCAGGATCAGGGCATTCATCGGGGAGGCTCCTCGACCGGGGATGACGAAGCGGGACGGGGGCGTGTGCCCGCCAGCACCGCCGCGGCGGCCAGCGCCGCGAGGGCCAGCACGGTGATCTCGCCCAGGGTGTCGAGCGCGCGGAAGTCCACGATGATCACGTTCACCAGGTTGCGGCCGTGCGCCTCGGGCACGCTGGCCGCGCGGAAGAAGTCGGACAGCCGCTGATCGAAGGGGCTGGCCAGCACCGACAGCAGCACGCCGGTGGCGACCGCGCCGAAGCCGGCGGCGATCAGGGCGTCGGTTCGTCGCTGGCCGGGCGAGCGGGCATCGGTGGTGGCAAAGGGCATGCGCCCGACGATGGCCAGCAGCACCACGATGGCCACGGCCTCGACCGAAAACTGCGTGAACGCCAGGTCCGGTGCGCCGTGGAACAGGAACACCAGGGCCAGGCCGAAACCGGCCATGCCGGCGGCCACGATGCCCGGCATGAAGTTCGGCGCCCGCAGCAGCGCGGCGGTGGCCAGCAGCAGCAGCGCCGGCAGCAGCGCGTGCAGCGACAGCGCGCCGTCCAGTGTCGGCCAGGCCAGTCCACCCCGGGCCCAGAGCGTGGTGCCGACGGCCAGGCCGATGACCACCAGCGTGGCGCCGATGTAGCGGCGCAGGCTGCCCGACTGGATGACCCCGGTCTGCCAGGTGGCCAGGCGCTGCAGCCCACGCATCAGGTGGTCGTAGGCCGCATCGGGGCCGTGCCGGTCGATGGCAGGACGGGCCTTCAGCACCCGGTGCAGCCGGTCCCAGCCCTGGTAGATGCCAGCGCCCAGCGCCAGCGTGAGCACGCTCAGCGCCAGCATGGGGGTGAGGCCGTGCCAGAGGGCGAGCGAGGTGGGCGCTGCGTGGCCGGCCACCGCTTCGGCGGCGGCATTCACCAGGCCGCCGGCCAGGCCGGGCGCGACGCCCAGCATCAGGCCGGCGACGGCCAGCAGCACCGGACCCAGCCACATGGCGGCGGGCGGGTCGTGCGGAGTCTGCGGCGTGGGGCGCAGCGGCCCCCAGAACGTGCGCACGGTGACGACGCCGGCCACGGCCACCATCACGCCGTTGGCCAGGATCGCGATGGCCACCGGCAGCCACGAGGCGGCCGCCTCCAGATGGGCTTCGTACACCAGTTCCTTGGCCACGAAGCCCACGAACGGCGGCAGCCCGGCCATCGACAGCCCAGCCAGCAGCGCCACCGCCGCGGTCAGCGGCATGCGGCGTGCCAGGCCGCCCAGCCGGGTGGTGTCGCGCGTGCCCGCTTCGTGGTCGACGATGCCCGCCACCATGAACAAGCAGGCCTTGTACAGCGCGTGCACGATCAGGAAGGTGGCCATGGCCGTGGCAGCCAGCGGATGGGGCAGGGCCAGCAGCAGCACCAGCGTGCCCAGCGACACGACGGTGGAATAGGCCAGCACGCGCTTGAGGTCGGTCTGGCGCAGCGACAGCACCGCGCCGGTGAGCATGGTGGCCAGCCCGGCCGTCACCAGCAGGCTGGTCCACAGGGCGTGGTCGCCGTACACGGGATTGAGCCGGGCCAGCAGATAGACGCCCAGCTTGACCATGGTCGACGAATGCAGGAAGGCCGACACCGGCGTGGGCGCGACCATGGCGTTGGGCAGCCAGGCGTGCAGCGGGACCTGGGCCGATTTGGCAAAGGCTCCGAGCGCCACCAGGGCGATCACCCAGGGCGCGCTGGCGTGGGCGGCCAGCGCCGGGCCCTGGGTCAGGATTTCCGACACCCGGAAGGTGCCGGCCGCCGATCCCAGCACGATGGCGCCGGCCAGCAGCGACAGCCCGCCGCCCACGGTGATCAGCAGCCCCTGTTGCGCGGCGCGGCGCGAGGCGGGGTCTTCCGGCTTGAACCCGATCAGCATGAACGAGGCCAGGCTGGTCAGCTCCCAGAACACCAGCAGGGTGATCAGGTCGTCGGCCAGCACGGCGCCCAGCATGGCGCCCATGAACACGCTCAGCCGGGCAAAAAAGCGCGGCTGGTCCGGGTGGTCGGCCAGATACCGTGCGGCGTACAGGAAGATGAAGCTGCCGATGCCGGTGATCAGCAGCGCCATCAGCAGCGACAGACCGTCCAGCCGCAGCGCCAGCGTCACGCCCAGGCTGGGAATCCAGTGCCAGGCTTCGGTGGGGTGCTGGCCGCCCAGAACCGCCGGCACCTGGCTCGCCAAACCGGCGAACAGCACCGCCGGCAACAGGGCCACCCAGGGCGTCAGGTGGCGCCTGGGGGCGCGCAGCAGCCAGACCAGCCAGGGGCCGATGGCAAAGCTCGAAAAAGTGATCAGGGTCAGCAGCATGTTCCGCTCCGGTGGGCCACGGAAAGTGCAAGCCATGTGCCCGCCCGGGGCGGGGGGAGCTTCCCTTACAAATCAAAGGTTTGCGAGCGGCGGCGCGGTGGGCGTGTTCACCCCGCTGAACAGCGCGGGGGTTCTCTGTTCAGGAAAGTGGACAGCGCAGCGGTGGGCGCAGTCTCAAAATGCCCACACCGCGTTTGCACCCGTGCGCGCTGGCTAGAATGAATCCATGGCCAACAAACCTGTCAAACCCCCGGTCGCGCCGCCACAAAGTGGCAGCGACGACTCGGTCGTGCTCGAGCGTCGCACGCAGCGGGTCCAGCCTCCGCAGATGTACCAGGTGGTGCTGCTCAACGACGACTTCACCCCCATGGAATTCGTCGTCCAGGTCATTCAGGAATTCTTCAGCAAAGACCGTGAAACTGCCACCCAGATCATGCTGAAGATCCACCTGGAAGGCAAAGGCGTGTGCGGCATCTATTCCCGCGATGTCGCCAACACCAAGGTCGACCAGGTCCTGCAGGCGTCGCGGCAGGCCGGACATCCGCTGCAGTGCGCCAGTGAACCCATTGAATAAGCTGGAATCGAACCCATGTGATGGTCTCTTCCCCCGATCCCACCCGGACTCACCGCGTATCCTGACCCACCACCCAAAAGGAAGTGTCCATGATTGCCCAGGAACTTGAAGTCAGCTTGCATATGGCCTTTGTCGAGGCCCGGCAACAGCGACACGAATTCATCACCGTCGAGCACCTGCTGCTGGCGCTGCTGGACAACCCCAGTGCGGCCGAAGTGTTGCGGGCCTGCTCGGCCAACATCGACGACCTGCGCAAGTCCCTGACGAACTTCATCAAGGACAACACGCCGCAGGTCGCGGGCACCGACGAGGTGGACACCCAGCCCACGCTGGGCTTCCAGCGGGTGATCCAGCGCGCCATCATGCACGTGCAGTCCACCGGCAACGGGAAGAAGGAAGTCACTGGCGCCAACGTGCTGGTGGCGATCTTCGGCGAGAAGGACTCCCACGCGGTCTACTACCTGCACCAGCAGGGCGTGACGCGCCTGGACGTGGTCAATTTCATCGCCCATGGCATCCGCAAGAGCGATCCGCCCGAAGCGTCCAAGCCGGGCGATAGCGCGGCCGAAAACGAAGAGGCGGCCGAGTCGGGCGGCAAGGGCAATGAAAAGCAGTCGCCGCTGGAACAGTTCACGCAGAACCTGAACCAGGCCGCAAAGGACGGCAAGATCGACCCGCTGATCGGTCGCGAGTACGAGGTCGAGCGCACGATCCAGATCCTGTGCCGTCGGCGCAAGAACAACCCGCTGCTCGTGGGCGAAGCCGGCGTCGGCAAGACCGCCATCGCGGAAGGCCTGGCGTGGCGCATCACCCAGGGCGATGTGCCCGAAATCCTGGCCGAAGCCAATGTGTACTCGCTCGACATGGGCGCGCTGCTGGCGGGCACCAAGTACCGCGGCGATTTTGAACAGCGCCTCAAGGCCGTGCTCAAGTCGCTCAAGGACAAGCCGCACGCCATCCTGTTCATCGACGAAATCCACACGCTGATCGGCGCGGGCGCCGCCTCGGGCGGCACGCTGGACGCGTCCAACCTGCTCAAGCCGGCGCTCTCCAGCGGCCAGCTCAAGTGCATCGGGGCAACCACCTTCACCGAGTACCGCGGCATCTTCGAGAAGGACGCGGCGCTGTCGCGGCGCTTCCAGAAGGTCGACGTGGTCGAACCCACGGTGCCCGAAACCATCGAGATCCTCAAGGGGCTCAAGAGCCGTTTTGAAGAGCACCACAGCGTCAAGTACGCGAATGCGGCGCTGCAGGCGGCGGCCGAGCTGTCGGCCAAGTACATCAACGACCGGCACCTGCCCGACAAGGCCATCGACGTGATCGACGAGGCCGGCGCGGCCCAGCGCATCCTGGTGGCCAGCAAGCGCAAGAAGACCATCGGCAAGGCCGAGATCGAGGACATCGTGGCCAAGATCGCGCGCATCCCGCCCGCGAACGTCTCCAACGACGACCGCAGCAAGCTGCAGACGCTGGAGCGCGACCTCAAGAGCGTGGTGTTCGGCCAGGACAAGGCCCTCGAAGTGCTGGCCGCCAGCGTGAAGATGGCGCGTTCCGGCCTGGGCAAGGCCGACAAGCCCATCGGTGCCTTCCTGTTCAGCGGCCCGACCGGCGTCGGCAAGACCGAAGCGGCCAAGCAACTGGCCTACATCATGGGCATCGACCTGATCCGCTTCGACATGTCGGAGTACATGGAGCGCCATGCCGTCAGTCGCCTGATCGGTGCGCCTCCGGGCTATGTCGGTTTCGACCAGGGCGGCCTGCTGACCGAAGCGATTACGAAGAAGCCGCACTGCGTGCTGCTGCTCGACGAAATCGAGAAGGCGCACCCGGACATCTTCAATGTGCTGCTGCAGGTCATGGACCACGGCACGCTGACCGACAACAACGGGCGCAAGGCCGACTTCCGCAACGTCATCATCGTGATGACGACCAACGCGGGGGCCGAGACCATGAACAAGTCGACCATCGGGTTCACCAACCCGCGCGTGGCCGGTGACGAGATGGGCGACATCAAGCGCCTGTTCACGCCCGAGTTCCGCAACCGCCTGGACGCCATCGTCAGCTTCAAGCCGCTGGACGAGCAGATCATCCTGCGCGTGGTCGACAAGTTCCTGCTGCAGCTCGAAACACAACTGGCCGAGAAGAAGGTCGAGGTCACGTTCACCGACACGCTGCGCAAGCACCTGGCCAAGAAGGGCTTTGATCCGCTGATGGGCGCCCGCCCGATGCAGCGCCTGATTCAGGACACCATCCGCAAGGCGCTCGCGGACGAACTGCTGTTCGGCCGCCTGACCGAGGGTGGCCGCCTCACGGTGGACCTGGAAACGGTGACCGGCGAAGATGTCCAGGACAAGCAGGAGGTCAAGCTCGACATCCAGCCACTGCCCAAGAAAGAGGGCAAGGCCAAGCCGGAAGAGGCGACCGCCGACTGAGGGCTATCGCGCCCGCCGCCCATACCGCGGGTGGTGTGATTACCTCCGGGGCCCCTGTTCGCAGGGGCCTTTTTTCTGGGGCATGCTCCGCGTGTCCCGTTCGGAAGGCATTGCCTTCGCCGGAGCCAGCCGCCGGATGGGTCATGGTTCACAATCGGGCGCTTTCCGAACCCTGCCGGGACATGGTGCCCGGCCTCGCGAGAATTCCCATGCTGATTGACGCTTCCGAATCCCAACTCGTCCTGATCGATTACCAAGCCCGCCTGATGCCGGCGTTGCACGACGGCGCTGCCGCCCTGGTCAACGCCTTGCGCCTGGCGCAGGCGGCGCAGCAGTTGCGGGTGCCGGTGTTCGGGACCGAGCAGAACCCCGGGAAGCTCGGGACCAACGACGAGGCGCTGAAAGCCCTGTGCCAGAAGACCTTGGCCAAGATGCACTTCAGCGCCGTGGCAGAAGGCCTGGGCGAGTGGTTGCGTCCGCCGGCGCGGCCGGCCGGCAATGCACGCAGCCTGCCCAAGCACCTGCAGAAACCGGCCGCACCGGCGGTCAGCGAGCGCGGGTCCATCGTGGTGGCCGGTTGCGAAACCCATGTCTGCCTGCTGCAGACGGCACTGGAATTGCTGGAAGAGGAGTTCGAAGTCTGGGTGGTCACCGATGCCTGTGCTTCGCGCACCGAGCGCAACCGCGACGCAGCGTTCGACCGGCTGGCCGGTGCCGGCGCCGAACTGGTGACCACCGAGATGGTGGTGTTCGAATGGTTGCGCACAGCGGAGCATCCAGCTTTTCGCGAGGTGCAGGCGCTCATCAAGTGATGCCGTCGCCCGGCGCGTGATGCGGCGCGCAGGCGGGTGCACAAAGCGCAGCTCGGCCGGGCGCTTTGTCAGACTGTCGCAAGTCTGCGATTCATAATTATGAATTCAGTTTCGAGGTGTGCTGGGGCCACCTCGCCGTGACAGACGCATCCGCCACCGCATTGAGGAGACGACCATGAGCCAGGCGCCGGGTTACGCCGAATTCCACCGCCGTTCCATTGAAGACCGTGACGGTTTCTGGCGTGAGCAAGCCCAACTGATCGACTGGCACCGCCCGTTTGACCAGGTTTGCGACTACAGCCAGCCGCCCTTCGCCCGCTGGTTTGCGGGCGGGCAGACCAACCTGTGCCACAACGCGGTGGACCGGCACCTGAAAGACCGGGCCGATCAGAACGCGCTGATCTTCGTGTCCACCGAAACCGATACCGAAAAGGCCTACAGCTTCCGCGAACTGCATGCGGAGGTGAACCGCATGGCGGCCATCCTCCAGGGGTTGGGGGTGAAAAAGGGCGACCGGGTGCTGATCTACATGCCCATGATCGCCGAGGCCTGTTTTGCGATGCTCGCCTGCGTGCGCATCGGGGCCATCCACTCGGTGGTGTTCGGGGGCTTCGCCAGCCATTCACTGGCCAGCCGCATCGACGACGCCAAACCGGTTGCCATCGTCAGTGCCGACGCCGGCATGCGAGGGGGCAAGGTCGTTCCCTACAAGCACCTGCTGGACGATGCGATCAACCTGGCCGTGCACAAGCCTGCCAAGGTGCTGATGGTCAATCGGGGGCTGGCCGATCTGGCGCCGGTGCCGGGCCGCGACGTCGATTACGCCGCCGAGCGCGCCCGGTTCCTGGACGCCCAGGTGCCGTGCGAGTGGGTGGACAGCACCCACCCCAGCTACATCCTCTACACCAGCGGCACCACCGGCAAGCCCAAGGGCGTGCAGCGCGACACGGCGGGCTACGCGGTGGCGCTGGCCGCGTCCATGAAGCACATCTACATGGGCGAGCCGGGCGAAACCTACTTCTCCACCAGCGATATCGGCTGGGTGGTGGGCCACAGCTACATCATCTACGGCCCGCTCATCAATGGCATGGCCACCATCATGTACGAGGGGCTGCCGATCCGTCCCGATGCCGGCATCTGGTGGAGTCTGGTTGAAAAGTACAAGGTGTCGGTGATGTTCAGCGCACCCACGGCGGCGCGCGTGCTCAAGAAGCAGGATCCGGCCTACCTGAGCAAGTACGACCTTTCCAGCCTCAAGGCCTTGTTCCTGGCCGGCGAGCCGCTGGATGAACCGACCGCCACCTGGATTGCCGGTGCCATCAACAAGCCCATCATCGACAACTACTGGCAGACCGAAACCGGCTGGCCCATCATGGCCATCTGCAATGTTGTGGAGAAAGCGCCGACCAAGTTCGGCTCGCCGGGCAAGGCGGTGTACGGCTACGACGTGCGTCTGATCGACGAGAGCACGGGCGAGGAGATCACCGAGCCGAACAAGAAGGGCGTGATCGCCGTCAACGGTCCATTGCCGCCTGGTTGTCTGCAGACGATCTGGGGCGACGACAAGCGCTACGTCAGCACCTATTGGTCGAGCATCCACAACAAGGTGATGTACTCCACGTTCGACTGGGGCATCAAGGATGCGGACGGCTATTTCTTCATTCTGGGGCGCACCGACGACGTGATCAACGTCGCCGGCCACCGTCTGGGCACACGCGAGATTGAAGAGAGCATTTCCAGCCATCCGAACGTCGCCGAGGTGGCTGTGGTGGGGGTGGCCGACCAGCTCAAGGGCCAAGTCGCCGTGGCCTTTGCCGTGCTCAAGGACCCGGCCCTGGCGGGGACGGAGGCCGAAGCGCTCAAACTGGAGGGTGCCATCATGAAGGTGGTGGACGACCAGCTCGGCGCAGTGGCCCGGCCTGCCCGGGTGCGCTTTGTCTCGGTGCTGCCCAAGACCCGCTCCGGCAAGCTGCTGCGGCGGGCCATCCAGGCGGTCTGCGAGGGGCGTGATCCCGGCGATCTGACCACGATGGAAGACCCCGCCGCGCTCCAGCAAGTCAAGGAGCTGGTCGCGCGTTGACCGCGGTCTTGCATCGCCGCACACCGCTGCACCGGTCGGCGGGATCACGGCCGTGATCGTTTTCCCGGACCCGCGCACGCATCCTGTGGTCGTGCGCGGGTGTTCCCAGTATGATCCATGCTTATATTGACAAAGGTGTGGTCAATCATGGAACAGATGATCGGGACGGAATCCAGTGTCGAAAAAGTCCGGGTGTTCGAGTTGGCCGCCGAGCTGTTCGGGGTGTTGGCCACGCCCATGCGCTTGCGCATCCTCAGTGCCCTGTGCGACAAGGAAAAGTCGGTGTCGCAACTGCTGCAGGAAATCGACACCACGCAGCCAAACCTGTCCCAGCACCTGAACCTGCTGTACCGTGCCGGTGTCCTGGCCAAGCGCAAGGAAGGCACGCAAGTGATCTACCGCGTGCAGAGCGAAAAGGCTGTGACGCTGTGCCGCACGGTGTGCACCCAGATCGCGATCGAGATGGACGAGCCCGGCTCCGTGCCCGCATCCGAACGCCTTTCCCCCCGCATCGTTTCCTGAGCCATCCAACCCCGGTGGCGGTACGGCGGCCTCGCCGTACGTCGTGCCGTCGGTACGTTTGCCCTCCTTTTTGTGTCGACGTGCCCGGAAGGGCTATCGGGCCAGGGTGTCTGGTGGCACAATCTTGGGCTGCAGTCAGTTCCTTCCAGTCACTGTCGCATCCGCCAACCGGTTCAGCCGTGTCGCGGGAGGTTTTCTTAACCAGCTAATGCTTCCCGCAGGGAAGCGGAGGTCAGCGGATCAATGAGCGAAGCACAATCCAGCTCGGGCAGCGTGTACGTTGCTTACAAGGGCAACTCCTATCTCTTCGGGGGCAACGGCCCGTACGTCGAAGAGATGTACGAAAAATACCTGGAAAACCCGGGTAGCGTTCCCGACAACTGGCGCAGCTACTTCGACGCGCTCCAGCACGTTCCCGCCTCTGACGGTTCCGACGCCCGCGACATTCCCCACCTGCCGGTCATCAATGCTTTCGCCGAGCGCGCCAAGCAGGGCGGCACCAAGGTTGTCATCGCCGCCGGCGCAGATTCCGATCTTGGCCGCAAGCGTGTGGCGGTGCAGCAGCTCATCGCCGCCTACCGCAACGTCGGTTCCCGCTGGGCCGACCTTGATCCGCTCAAGCGCACCGAGCGCCCCGTGATCCCCGAACTGGAGCCGTCGTTCTACGGTTTCAGCGACGCCGACATGGAAACGGTGTTCAACACCAGCAACACCTTCTTCGGCAAGGAAACGATGAGTCTGCGCGAGCTCATCAATGCCCTGCGTGAAACGTACTGCACCACCATTGGTGCCGAGTACATGTTCATCACTGACCAGGCCCAGAAGCGCTGGTGGCAGGAGAAGCTGGAGTCGATCCGCTCCAAGCCGGCATTCAATGCCGACAAGAAAAAGCACATTCTCGACCGCCTGACGGCTGCCGAAGGCCTGGAGCGCTTCCTGCACACGAAGTACGTGGGCCAGAAGCGCTTTTCGCTCGAAGGGGGCGAAAGCTTTATCGCCGCCATGGACGAGCTGATCCAGCAGGCCGGCTCGCAAGGTGTGCAGGAAATCGTGATCGGCATGGCCCACCGGGGCCGCCTGAACGTGCTGGTCAACACCCTGGGCAAGATGCCCAAGGACCTGTTTGCCGAGTTCGACCACACCGCGCCCGAAGACCTGCCCGCCGGTGACGTGAAGTACCACCAGGGCTTCAGCTCCGACGTGACCACCGCCGGTGGCCCTGTTCACCTGTCGCTGGCGTTCAACCCCTCGCACCTGGAAATCGTGAACCCGGTGGTCGAAGGTTCGGCCCGCGCCCGCATGGATCGCCGCGGCGACCCGCTGGGCATGCAGGTGCTGCCCGTGCTGGTGCACGGCGACGCGGCCTTTGCCGGCCAGGGCGTGAACCAGGAAACCCTGGCGCTGGCCCAGACCCGTGGCTACACCACAGGCGGCACGGTGCACCTGATCATCAACAACCAGATCGGTTTCACCACCTCCGATCCGCGCGATCTGCGTTCCACGCTGTACTGCACGGACATCGTGAAGGGCGTGGAATCGCCGGTGCTGCACGTCAACGGCGATGACCCCGAAGCCGTGGTGCTCGCGGCCCAGCTCGCGCTGGAATTCCGCATGACCTTCCGCAAGGACGTGGTCGTCGACATCGTCTGCTTCCGCAAGCTGGGCCACAACGAGCAGGACACCCCCAGCCTGACCCAGCCGCTGATGTACAAGAAGATCGCGGCCCATCCCGGCACGCGCCGCCTGTACGCCGACAAGCTGGCCGCGCAAGGCCTGGGTGAGACCCTGGGCGACGACATGGTCAAGGCCTACCGCGCCGCCATGGACGCGGGTAAGCACACGGTCGATCCGGTGCTGACCAACTTCAAGAGCAAGTACGCGGTCGACTGGTCGCCCTTCCTGGGCAAAAAGTGGACCGACTCGGCCGAAACCGCCATTCCGCTGGCCGAGTGGAAGCGTCTGGCCGAGAAGATCACCACCATTCCCGCCAACGTCAACGCCCACCCGCTGGTCAAGAAGGTCCTCGACGACCGTGCCGCCATGGGCCGTGGCGAGATCAACGTGGACTGGGGCATGGGCGAACACATGGCGTTCGCCTCGCTGGTGTCGAGCGGCTATCCGGTGCGCCTGTCGGGCGAGGACAGCGGCCGCGGTACCTTCACCCACCGTCACGCGGTGATCCACGACCAGAACCGCGAGCGTTTCGACGAAGGCACCTATGTGCCGCTGCAGAACGTGGGCGAGGGCCAGGCCCCGTTCGTGGTGATCGACTCGATCCTGTCCGAAGAGGCGGTGCTCGCCTTCGAATACGGCTACGCGTCGAACGACCCGAACACGCTGGTGATCTGGGAAGCCCAGTTCGGCGACTTCGTGAACGGTGCCCAGGTCGTGATCGACCAGTTCATCGCCTCGGGCGAAGTGAAGTGGGGTCGGGTCAACGGCATCACCCTGATGCTGCCGCACGGCTACGAAGGCCAGGGCCCCGAGCACAGCTCGGCCCGCCTGGAGCGCTTCATGCAGCTGGCGGCCGACACCAACATGCAGGTCTGCCAGCCCACCACGGCCAGCCAGATCTTCCACCTGCTGCGCCGCCAGATGATCCGCCACCTGCGCAAGCCGCTGGTGATCATGACGCCCAAGTCGTTGCTGCGCAACAAGGACGCCACCTCGCCGGTGTCCGATTTCACCAAGGGCGCCTTCCAGACGGTGATTCCGGAAAACAAGGAAGCGGTGGTCAAGAAGGCCGACAAGGTCAAGCGTGTGATCTGCTGCTCGGGCAAGGTCTACTACGACCTGGTCAAGAAGCGCGAGGAAAAAGAGTCGGACGACGTGGCCATCATCCGCGTGGAACAGCTCTATCCCTTCCCGCACAAGGCGTTTGCTGCCGAGCTGAAGAAGTACCCCAACGCCACCGACGTGGTGTGGTGCCAGGACGAGCCCCAGAACCAGGGCGCCTGGTTCTTCGTACAGCACCAGATCCACGAAAACATGCTGGATGGCCAGCGCCTGGGTTACGCCGGCCGCGCTGCCTCGGCTTCGCCGGCCGTGGGTTATGCCCATCTCCACCAGGAGCAGCAGAAGGCTTTGATCGAAGGCGCTTTCGGCAAGCTCAAGGGCTTCATCCTCACCAAGTAATCCCCTGAGGCGCCCGCCCCGTGCCCTTTCCCCGGTGATGATCCGGGGCTGCACGGGGCCCGCGCCAACCGCATCACCAAGGTAGAACACACATGGCAATCGTAGAAGTCAAGGTTCCGCAGCTCTCCGAGTCCGTGGCCGAAGCCACCCTGCTGCAATGGAAGAAGAAGGCCGGCGAAGCCGTCGCCGTCGACGAAATCCTGATCGAAATCGAGACCGACAAGGTCGTTCTGGAATGCCCGGCGCCTGCTGGCGGCGTGCTGGTGGAAATTGTGCAGGGCGACGGCGCGACCGTCACCGCCGACCAGGTGATCGCCAAGATTGACACCGAAGCCGTGGCCGGCGCTGCCGCCCCGGCAGCGGCAGCCGCTCCTGCCGCCGTGGCCGCCGCCCCGGCTGTGGCCGCCGCACCGGCGTCCGACAGCAAGGCCGGCGTGGCCATGCCCGCTGCCGCCAAGCTGCTGGCCGACAACAACCTGTCTGCCAGCGCCGTGGCCGGCACCGGCAAGGACGGCCGCATCACCAAGGGCGACGTGCTGGCCGCGGCCGCTGCGCCGAAGGCGCCCGCTGCCGCCGCCATCCCCACCGGTGCGCCGACCAAGGTGCTGCCGCAGGTGGCCGTGGCCACGCCGGATCTGGGCGACCGCCCGGAAGAGCGCGTGCCCATGACCCGCCTGCGCGCCCGTATCGCCGAGCGCCTGCTGCAATCGCAATCGACCAACGCCATCCTGACCACGTTCAACGAAGTGAACATGGCTCCTGTGATGGACCTGCGCAAGAAGTTCCAGGACGCCTTCACCAAGGAACACGGTACGAAGCTGGGCTTCATGAGCTTCTTCGTCAAGGCCGCCGTGCACGCGCTGAAGAAGTACCCGGTGCTCAACGCCTCGGTGGATGGCAACGACATCGTCTACCACGGCTACTTCGACATCGGCATCGCCGTGGGCTCGCCGCGCGGCCTGGTGGTGCCCATCCTGCGCAATGCAGACCAGATGAGCTTCGCCGACATCGAGAAGAAGATCGCCGAGTTCGGCAAGAAGGCGCAGGACGGCAAGCTGGGCATTGAAGAAATGACCGGTGGCACCTTCTCCATCTCCAACGGTGGCACCTTCGGTTCGATGCTGTCGACACCCATCATCAACCCGCCGCAGTCGGCCATCCTGGGCGTGCACGCGACCAAGGACCGTGCCGTGGTGGAAAACGGCCAGATCGTGATCCGCCCGATGAACTACCTGGCCATGAGCTACGACCACCGCATCATCGACGGCCGCGAAGCCGTGCTGGGCCTGGTCGCGATGAAGGACGCGCTGGAAGACCCGTCGCGCCTGCTCTTCGACATCTGATCGACCCGCTCATTGCGAACAACGCCCCTTCGGGGGCGTTTGTCCAACCTCACAGGAAACAACATGTCCCAAGCATTTGACGTCGTCGTCATCGGCGCCGGTCCCGGCGGCTACATCGCGGCCATCCGTGCTGCCCAGCTCGGCTTCAAGGTCGCCTGCATCGACGAATGGAAGAACGCTGCTGGCGGCCCGGCCCCGGGCGGCACCTGCACCAACGTGGGCTGCATTCCCTCCAAGGCGCTGCTGCAGTCGTCCGAACACTTTGATCACGCCAGCCACCACTTCGCCGAACATGGCATCAGCACCGGCACGGTGAAGATGGATGTGGCCAAGATGGTCGCCCGCAAGGACGGCGTCGTGAAGCAGAACAACGACGGCATCCTCTACCTGTTCAAGAAGAACAAGGTGACCTTCTTCCATGGCCGTGGTTCCTTCGTGGCCGCCAAGGACGGTGTCTACGAGATCAAGGTCGCTGGTGCCCAGGAAGAGGTCATCTCCGGCAAGCAGGTTGTGGTGGCCACGGGTTCCAACCCGCGCGCGCTGCCCGGTGTGGCCTTCGATGAAGAGAACATCCTGTCCAACGACGGTGCACTGCGCATCGGCGCCGTGCCCAAGAAACTGGGCGTGATCGGCTCCGGCGTGATCGGCCTCGAAATGGGCTCGGTCTGGCGCCGCCTGGGCGCCGAGGTCACGATTCTGGAAGGCCTGCCCACGTTCCTGGGCGCGGCCGACGAGGGCGTGGCCAAGGAGGCCGCCAAGGTCTTTGCCAAGCAGGGCCTGAAGATCGAGCTGGGCGCCAAGGTGGGCGAGGTCAAGAGCGCCAAGAAGGGCGTGACCGTGGCCTACACCAACGCCAAGGGCGAAGCCCAGGAACTGGCGGTGGACAAGCTCATCGTGTCCATCGGCCGTGTGGCCAACACCATCGGCCTGAACCCCGAAGCGGTGGGCCTGCAGCTCGACGAGCGTGGCGCCATCGTGGTCGATGCCGAGTGCAAGACCAATCTGCCGGGCGTGTGGGCCGTGGGCGACGTGGTCCGGGGTCCGATGCTGGCGCACAAGGCGGAAGAAGAGGGCGTGGCTGTGGCCGAGCGCATCGCCGGCCAGCACGGGCACGTCAACTTCAACACCATCCCCTACGTCATCTACACCAGCCCCGAGATCGCCTGGGTCGGCAAGACCGAGCAGCAGCTCAAGGCCGAAGGCGTGGCCTACAAGGCGGGCCAGTTCCCGTTCCTGGCCAATGGCCGCGCCCGTGCGCTGGGTGACACCACCGGTTTCGTGAAGATCGTGGCCGACGCCAAGACCGACGAAATCCTGGGCGTGCACATCATCGGCCCGATGGCTTCCGAGTTGATCGCCGAAGCCGTGATGGCGATGGAGTTCAAGGCCAGCAGCGAAGACATCGCCCGCATCTGCCATGCGCACCCGTCCCTGAGCGAAAGCACGAAGGAAGCCGCGCTGGCGGTGGACAAGCGCACGCTGAACTTCTGATTGCCGCGCCACGCATGTCCGTCAAGGCGACCTACGAAGCCGCGCTCGCCGAGCGCGGCTTTTCTTCCGACCCGGCCCAGCTGCGGGCCATCGAGGCGCTGGAGCGCTGCGCCGCCGAATGGGCGGTCTACAGGCAGCGCCGCTCCAACGCGCTGAAGAAGCTGTTTGTCAACCCTGACATTCCGCGCGGCGTCTACATGTTCGGGGGAGTTGGGCGCGGCAAGTCCTTCCTGATGGACTGCTTCTACAACGCGGTGCCCATCCGGCGCAAGACGCGCCTGCACTTCCACGAGTTCATGCGCGAGGTGCACCGCGAACTGGCGGCATTGCAAGGCACGGTGAACCCGCTCGATGAACTGGGCGCACGCATCGCCAAGCGCTACAAGCTGATCTGCTTCGATGAGTTCCACGTGGCCGATGTGACCGACGCCATGATCCTGCACCGCCTGCTGGATGCGTTGTTCAAGGCGGGCGTGGGGTTTGTCACCACCTCGAACTTCCACCCGGACGGGCTTTACCCGGACGGGCTGCATCGAGACCGCATCCTGCCGGCCATCGAACTGCTCAAGCAGAAGCTGGAAGTGATCAACGTCGACAACGGCACCGATTACCGCCAGCGCACGCTCACGCACATCCAGCTCTACCACTGCCCGCTCGGTGAAGTGGCCGACGCGGCCATGGCCGAGGCATTCGGGCAACTGGCCGAAATGGCCGATGAGAACCCGGTGATGCAGATCGAATCGCGGGAAATCCAGGCCCTGCGGCGCGCGGGTGGGGTGATCTGGTTCGACTTCCGAACCTTGTGCGGGGGGCCGCGCTCGCAGAACGACTACCTGGAAATCGCCAGCCAGTTCCACACCCTGCTGCTGTCGAACGTGCCGCAGATGGCGGTGCGGCAGGCTTCCGAAGCGCGGCGCTTCACCTGGCTGATCGACGTGCTCTACGACCGCCGGGTCAAGCTCATCATGTCCGCCGAAGTGCCGCCGGAGCAACTCTATCTGGAGGGCCCCATGTCGCACGAGTTTCCGAGAACGGTATCGCGGCTGGGTGAAATGCAATCGGCCGAATACCTGGCGCTGGAACACCGCACCGTCGATACAGGACTGACCTGAAGCCGGGTCTTCAGGGCTCACCGGGGCCCCGCCGTCGCACAGGGTGTGGCGGGGGCGGGTGTCCCGATCACTCCAGCGGATCGAGCCGCACGATGACCAGAGAGAGGTTGTCGCCCATGCCCTTGCCGCGAGCGCGGGCCTTCTGGATCAGGAATTCGCAGGCTTCCCGGGGCGAGAGCATCGACACCGAACTGGCCAATTCTTCCGGGGTGAAGTAGTGCCAGATGCCATCGCTGCAGGCCAGCAGGGCGTCACCAATGGCCAACTGGGGGACCACATGCAGGTCGACCGGCGGATCGTTGTCGGTGCCGAGGCACCCCATCAGGATGTTGGAGTGCGGGTGTTCCAGGGCCTCCTGCTCGCTGATCTCGCCCTGGTTCACCAGGGTCTGCACGTAGGAATGGTCCATGGTGCGGAAGATCATGCGGCCACCCCGGAAATGGTAGATCCGCGAGTCGCCGGCGTGGATCCAGTGGCTGCCGCCATCGGGGTTGAGCACGAAAGCGGCCACTGTGCTGTGGGGTTCCTGCTCGGCCGAGACCGCGGTGAGCTTGATCACCAGATGCGACTCCTCCACGATCTGCCGCAGCAACGCGGAGGCGTCGTCGGTCTCGGGGTCATACCGTTCGAAAAGCTGGCGCGCGGTCAGCATGACCTGATCCGAGGCCTTGCGTCCCCCGCTGCGGCCGCCCATGCCGTCGGCGATCACCGCCAGAAGGCATCCGGACTGGCGCGGGTGATGCAGCAGACAGACCTGGTCCTGCTGGTAGTCACGATCCCCCCGGTGGATGCCGGTGGATGCTTGGATGCGATAGCCTTTGGACATGGTGGCGGAAAAGGTGACAAACGGCAGAGATGTTAACCATTTGTTGACAGCTTTCCGCCCGCGGCGACCAGGTGTCGCCGCTGACCGACAGGGCCGACACCGTTTGCCCCGGGGCCGGACTCTGTCTTAGCCGGTTACCAGAGTTTCCACCAGGAGGTGCTCGGGCGCGCGAAGCCGCTGCTCAGGTAGGTGCTCTGCGGGTAGTTGGCGACCAGCACACGCTGGGCGTCATCGCGCAACTGCGTCATGCCCAGGGCGTCGTAGGAACGCACCAGAATGAACAGCGCCTCTTCCAGCGCGGGCGCATCGGTGTAGTCGGTCAGCGCGGTCTGCGCACGGTTGACGGCGGCCAGATAGGCGCCGCGCTGGTAGTAGTACCGGGCCACATGGACCTCGTACTGCGCCAGGGAGTTGACGATGTACGTCATGCGCGAACGTGAGTCCGCGGCGTACTTGGAGTCCGGGAAGCGGGTGACGAGGTCACGGAACGACTCGAACGACTCCTTGGCTGCTTTCTGATCGCGTTCGGACAGGTCCTGCTGCGACAGCCAACCGAACAGGCCTAGGTTGTCGTTGAAGTTGATCAGGCCTTTGAGGTACAGCGCGTAGTCCAGCGCAGGGCTGGCCGGGTGCAGCCGCATGAAACGGTCTACCGTGGCCAGAGCCTGTGCCTTGTCGCCTGCCCGGAACTGGGTGTAGGCCTTTTCAAGCTGGGCCTGCTGGGCCAGCGGCGTGCCGGCGGCGCGGCCTTCGAGTTTTTCGTACAGGGTGACGGCGGCCTCGAAGTTGCCGGCGGTGCTTTCGTCCTTGGCTTCGCTGTAAAGCCGGTTGGGGCTCCAGCCGGCGGTCTTGTCCACCGGCTTGGACGAGCATCCCTGAAGCGCGGCGGCCAAGGCCAATGCACCCAACGACACCATCGATAATCTGCTTGAAATCGTCACGCGTGCACCTATAGCTGTAGCTTCGGGAATCAGGTTTTGCCAGCAAAAATTATATCGACCGGGGGGGATGCCGACCCGGTCGAGGCCGATGAAGGTCTGACGGGCGGTGAAAGCCTGACCGAGGCGGAGGTGCGCGCCTGCGATGTGCCGGCCGAATTGCATGGCTGGCGTGTCGACAAGGCGCTGGCGACCCTGATCCCGGAGTTCTCCCGATCCTATCTGCAGCAGTTGCTGGCGGAAGGCGAGGTGCAACTGCGTGGCAGCCCGCTGCGCAAGAGCGCGATCAAGGTGTCCGCCGGGGATCGGCTGGAGGTGGTGCTGAGGCCGACGCCCCAGGCCATGGCTTTTGTGGCCCAGCCGATGGCGCTGCAGGTGGTTTACGAGGACGCCCATCTGCTGGTGATCGACAAGCCGGTGGGTTTGGTGGTGCACCCGGCGGCGGGCCACTGGAGCGGGACCTTGCTCAACGGTTTGCTGGCCCACCATGCGGCGGCAGCCCAGTTGCCCCGCGCCGGCATCGTGCACCGGCTGGACAAGGACACCTCCGGCCTGATGCTGGTGGGCAAGAGCCGCCAGGCGATGGAGGCGCTGGTGCGCGCGATCGCTGCGCGCGAGGTGCAGCGCTCCTATGTGGCGCTGGGGCAGGGGGGCTGGCGCGGCAGCGATGAGGTGCAGGTCGACCAGGCGGTCGGGCGCGACCCGGTCAACCGTTTGCGCATGGCCGTGTTGCGGGGCGATGCCACGGGTGCCAAGCCGGCACGGACCACGGTGCTCCGCCTCGATGGTCATGACCAGGCCACACTGGTCATGTGCCGTCTGCACACGGGGCGCACCCATCAGATCCGGGTGCACATGGCCTGGTTGGGGCATCCGCTGGTGGGGGATGTCTTGTACGGAGGCCGGCCGCAGTGGGGGCTGTCCCGCCAGGCCTTGCATGCCACCCGCCTTTGTCTGGCGCACCCGGTGACCGGTGAACCCTTGGCGTTCGAAACGCCGCTGCCCGATGATCTGGCGCAGGCTGTTCAGGCCTCGGGGCTCCATTACAATGGCTTGCCTCCGGCCTGAGCGGCCGGGCGGTTGCCGGCAGGGCGGCCGCTTTCATCAGGGCCGGGCAGTTTGCCGGCCCGGTTTCCAATGATGACCTCAGACCGTGGCAGGCATCGCCGACGCGGCGACCGACAGGCCTGACAGCCGGGTGGACCCCGGTTGGCACGGTGGACCGCCTCCACCCCTTCCGATAGATCGACACCAAGACACATGAACACCACGGATGCGCGCCGTGTGCTCGAAACGGCCTTGATTTGTGCCCAGCAACCGCTGACCGTGCGCGACATGGGGGTGCTGTTCGACGGCGAGGTCGCCGCCGACACCCTCAAGCGGCTGCTGGCCGATCTCCAGTTCGAGTGGGCGGGCAAAGGGGTCGAGCTGGTTCAGGTGGCCAGTGGCTGGCGCTTTCAGAGCCGCCCCGAATTGCGTCCGTACCTGGATCGCCTGCACCCGGAGAAGCCGCCCCGGTACACCCGTGCCACGCTGGAGACGCTGGCCATCATCGCGTACCGGCAGCCCGTGACCCGTGGGGACATGGAAGACATCCGGGGCGTGACCATCAATTCGCTGCTGCTCAAACAGCTGGAGGACCGGGGCTGGATCGAAGTGATCGGACACCGCGAGACCGTGGGCCGTCCGGCGCTGTTTGCCACCACCCGGCAGTTTCTGGATGATCTGGGCCTGGCTTCGCTCGACCAGTTGCCGCCCCTGGAAGACAGTGGCGTGCAGGAGTCTGCGCTGGAGCGCCTGGACTTTGATGCGCTCTCGGCCAGTCTGCCCTTTGGTGATGAGACCGCCGACGCCGTTGAATCTGCCCATCCCGCAGCCCCCTTACCTGAAGCCGGGGTCGAATCACCGTCCGCCCCTGCTGGTGCTGATGACCCTCAGGCCGCCGCCCCCGCGACACCCAACCCGACACCCGAAAACCCCACATGACACCGGAACACACGCCTTCTCCCGCCGATGATGCGGACCAGCCTCAGGCACCCGAGGCCAAGCCGGCGCACGCGGCCGATGCGGCGCTGCAGGCACTGAGCTTTGATGCGGTGGTCAGTGGCGATTTCGACGCCGAACAGGCCTCGGACCTGCCGCTACCGGTCAAACGCGTGCTGGCGCCGGAAACCGAGTCGCCCAAGCTGCACAAGGTGCTCGCTCAGGCCGGTATGGGTTCGCGCCTGGAGATGGAGCAGCTCATCCTGGAAGGGCGCATCTCCGTCAACGGCGAGCCGGCCCATATCGGCCAGCGCATCCGTCATGGCGACAGCATCAAGGTCAATGGCAAGCCGGTGCGGGTGCGTATTGCCCCGCCACCGCCGCGGGTGCTCGCCTATCACAAGCCGGCCGGCGAGGTGGTCACCCACGACGATCCGCAGAACCGCCCGACCGTGTTCCGCCGCCTGCCGCGCCTGCCGCAGGGCAAGTGGCAGTCGGTGGGGCGGCTCGACCTCAACACCGAGGGCTTGTTGTTGCTGACCAATTCGGGCGATCTGGCCAACCGGTTGATGCACCCGCGTTTTGGCCTGGAGCGCGAGTACGCGGTGCGTGTGCTCGGGGCGCTGAGCAATGAAGAAAAGCAGCGCCTGCTCGGGGGCGTGCAGCTTGACGACGGCGTCGCCCAGTTCGGCAGCATCGATGACGGTGGTGGTGATGGGGCCAACTGCTGGTACCGCGTGACCATTGCCGAAGGGCGCAATCGCGAGGTGCGGCGCATGTTCGAGGCGGTGGGACACGCTGTCAGTCGCCTGATCCGCATCCGCTACGGCGCCATGGTGCTGCCGCGCGGTCTGCGCCGCGGTGTCTGGATGGAACTGGATGCACGGGATATCGACCGCCTGATGTCGGTGGCTGGCATGCCCGCGCCCGACGCCACGCCCCGGCCGGCGGGTCGCCACCCGGCGCAACGGGGGCGGCGCGGGACGGGGGGACCCCGTCCTTCCCGTCCGTCGATGCCTGACGAGGCGCCACCGCCAGCAGCCCGTCGGCCTGCCGCTCCGGGCAAGGCGCGGGGGCCGGGCGGGGCAGCGCCCGGCAAGGGTGGCAAGGCGGGGAAAGGCCCTTCCGGCCAGCCCGACCCGATGCGCACGTCCTACGGCTACATCGGTCAGGACGCCATGGGTCGACGCGGCAAGCCTTCTGGTGGGCAAGGGCAAGGGCAAGGGCAAGGGCAAGGGCAAGGGCAAGGGCAAGGGCAGGGGCAAGGGCAGGGGCAGGGGCAGGGGCCGCGGTCCGGTGGGCCACGCCGCCGCAGCGGTCGCTGAGCGACGCCCCCGGCGTTGTAGAATCAAAGGCTTTTCGGAACCGCCCGCGCGCTTTCGAATCCATTCAAAAACCCAAGGAAAATCATGGCCATCGAACGCACCCTGTCCATCATCAAGCCCGACGCCGTCGCCAAGAACGTTATCGGCCAGATCTACGCCCGTTTCGAAGCCGCCGGCCTGAAGATTGCCGCTGCCAAGCTGGTGCAACTCTCGCGCGGCGAAGCCGAGCAGTTCTATGGCGTGCACAAAGAGCGCCCCTTCTTCAAGGATCTGGTCGATTTCATGATCTCCGGCCCCGTGATGATTCAGGTGCTGGAAGGTGAAAACGCCATCGCCAAGAACCGCGAACTGATGGGCGCCACCGATCCGAAGAAGGCCGAAAAGGGCACCATCCGTGCCGACTTCGCCGACAGCATCGATGCCAACGCCGTGCACGGCTCCGACGCTCCCGAAACCGCTGCCGTGGAAGTGGCTTTCTTCTTCCCCGGTCTGAACATCTACACGCGCTGAGCGCGCGTAAGCCGTGACATGACGGTCAACCTGCTCGACTTCGATCTCGAGGGCTTGACCGCCTTTTGCGAACAGCTGGGCGAAAAGCGCTTTCGCGCCGTTCAGCTGTTCCGCTGGATTCATCAGAAGGGCGCTTCCCGGTTCGACGAGATGACCGATCTCGCCAAGAGCCTGCGCGAGAAGCTGCCCTCGGTCTGCACCATCACCCCGCTGCCCGTGTTGTCGCGCCAGGATTCGGCCGATGGCACCATCAAGTGGCTGTTCGATGTGGGCGACGGCAACGCCGTCGAAACCGTTTTCATTCCCGAGGACGACCGCGGCACTTTGTGCGTGTCGTCGCAGGCCGGTTGCGCCGTCGGCTGCCGTTTCTGCTCTACGGGCCATCAGGGTTTTTCGCGCAACCTGTCGACCGGTGAGATCCTGGCGCAGCTGTGGTACGCCGAGCATTTCCTGCGCCGTCATCTGAACAGCCCAGAGAGGGTCATCACCAACGTGGTGATGATGGGCATGGGCGAACCGCTGCAGAACTACGGTGCACTGCTGCCGGCCCTGCGCACCATGCTCGACGACCACGCTTACGGACTGTCGCGACGCCGGCTGACGGTGTCCACCTCCGGGGTGGTGCCCTTCATGGACCGTCTGGCGCAAGATTGTCCGGTGGCGCTGGCCGTGTCGCTGCACGCGCCCAACGACGCGCTGCGTGACAGCCTCGTCCCGCTCAACCGCAAGTACCCGATCGCCGAGTTGCTGGACGCCTGCCTGCGCTACCTGCCGGCGGCCCCGCGTGACTTCATCACTTTCGAGTACTGCATGCTCGATGGGGTCAATGATCAGCCCGAACACGCACAGCAACTGCTCGACCTGGTGCGCCGCCATGGCGGGCGCGGCGTGCCCTGCAAAATCAACCTGATACCCTTCAATCCGTTTCCGGATTCCGGTCTGCGCTGCTCGCCGCGTGCGGCGGTGCTGCGCTTTGGCCAGATGCTCAACGAAGGGGGCGTGGTGACCACGGTGCGCAAGACCCGCGGCGACGATATCGACGCCGCCTGCGGCCAGCTGGCCGGAGACGTGCTGGACCGGACCAACGCCGCCAAGCGGCTGGCGCAGCGCCGCCAGATCATTGAACAACCCGTTCGTGTCGTGGGCCGTGGCCCGGCACCCGTCAAGGAAGGACAGGCATGACATCGACTCCCCTGCACACCGTTTTCCTGACACCATCCGGCGCCGGTCGCCGGATGGTGCCTCGCTGGATCTGGTGTCTGGGGGCCGTGGTGGTGCTGGCGGGGTGCGCTGGTACGCCCTCGGCGCCCGATACCACCGGCAGCGGTGTGGTGCCGATCACGGCATCCGACGAGCCCGAAGCCCGCAAGCGGGCGCGCATCCGCCTTGAACTGGCGTCGGGCTATTTCGAGCAGGGCCAGACCGAGGTGGCGCTGGACGAGGTCAAGCAGTCGCTGGCAACCGATCCCGGTTTCGGGCAGGCCTATGTGCTGCGCGGCCTGATCTTCATGCGGCTCAACGATCCCCGTCTGGCCGAAGAGAGTTTTCAGCGGGCGCTGCAGATCAACCCGCGCGACCCGGATGCGTTGCACAACTACGGTTGGTTTGCGTGCCAGACCGAGCGCTACCGCGAAGCGATCGACATGTTCCAACGCGCGCTGGCCAGCCCGGTCTATGGCGGGCAAGCCCGCACCCTGATGGCCAAGGGCGTCTGCCAGATCCGCATGGGTCAGCTGGCCGAGGCCGAAGGCAGCCTGGTGCGGGCCTACGAACTCGATGCCGGCAATCCCATCACCGGGTTCAACCTGGCGTCGCTGCTGTACCGGCGTGGCGAATACACCAAGGCGCAGTTCTATGCGCGCCGTCTGAACAACTCCGAACTCGCCAACGCCGAAACGCTGTGGCTGGGTATCCGGATCGAACACCAATTGCGCAACACCGAAGCGCAGGAACAACTGGCCCAGCAACTGCAGCGTCGCTATCCGCAGTCGCGGGAATGGGCGGCCTACCAGCGCGGAGCCTTCAATGACTGATTCCCAACCCTTCGAACCCGTGGCACCCCCCGTGGCCCTGCGCCAGGCGCGCGAAGCCGCCGGACTGCACGTGGCTGCGCTGGCCGCGGCCCTGAAGGTGCCGGTCAAGAAGTTGGAAGCCCTGGAGTCCGGACGTTATGAAGAGCTGCCTGACCTGACCTTCGCCCGGGCGCTCGCTTCCAGTGCCTGTCGGCATCTCCGTGTCGACCCGGCCGTGGTGCTGGCCCAGATTCCTCAGGCCCAGCGGCCGGCGCTGGGTGAGTCTTCGCAGGTGATCAACGCCCCGTTCAAGCCGGCCGAAAAACTGGTTTCTTCCAGCCCGGCCGGCTGGTTGTCGCGCACCGCATTGCTCGGAGCCATTGCGCTGCTGCTGGCGGCGCTGGTCCTGGTGTTCATGCCCGATCTCGGGGAGCGGTTTTCGTTTGGCTCGCCGTCGACCGATACCCCCTCCACAGTGATCCAGGAGACACTCGCGCCGGCGGAAGAACCTGCGGGTGTGGCGTCTGCCCCGGCCGAAGCGGTGGCTGCCGCCCCGGCCGCTGCTGAAGCAGTGGCAAGCACGCCCGCTGCTGCGGCGGCCGAGTCGGCGGCCCCTGCCGCAGCACCGGCGCCAGAGGCGGCAGCTCCCGGCGCCGCGATCCTGAGCCTGACGGCTGCAGGCGACTCCTGGATCGAGGTGATCAACGGTTCGGGGTCCGTGGTGGTGCAGCGCATGCTGCGCACGGGCGACGTGCTGGATTTTTCCACCGCACCGCCTTACGCCGTGGTGCTCGGGCGCGCCGATGCCGTCAAGGTCACCGTGCGTGGACAGGCTTTCGACGTGACGCCATTTGCCCGCAACAGCGTGGCCCGTTTCGAGGTGAAGTGAGCATGGACGCGCTGGTGTCTGAACCCTGCCTGGATCACGCGGCCCAACCGATTCCGCTCGGGCATGCGCGTCCTCGCCGCAGCCTGCAAGGCGTGGTGGCCTGGGGTGACCACCGCGTGACGGTGGGCGGGGATGCGCCGGTGCGTGTGCAGTCCATGACCAACACCGACACGGCGGATGCCATCGGCACGGCGATCCAGGTCAAGGAGCTGGCCCAGGCCGGTTCGGAGCTGGTGCGTATCACGGTCAACAACGACGAAGCAGCCAAGGCCGTGCCGCACATCCGCGAACAGCTGGATCGCATGGGGGTGGCCGTGCCGCTCATCGGTGACTTCCACTACAACGGTCACAAGCTGCTGAGCGACCACCCGGCCTGCGCAGAAGCCTTGTCCAAGTACCGCATCAATCCGGGCAATGTGGGCAAAGGCGAAAAGGGTGATCGACAGTTCGCCCAGATGGTGGAGATTGCGGCGCGCTGGAACAAGCCGGTGCGCATCGGGGTCAACTGGGGCAGCCTCGATCAGGAGCTGCTGGCACGGCTGATGGACGAGAACGCCGCGCGCGCCCAGCCCTGGGACACACGCCAGGTCATGTACGAGGCGCT
Organism: Hydrogenophaga electricum; assembly: GCF_030160815.1. Taxonomy (NCBI): domain Bacteria; kingdom Pseudomonadati; phylum Pseudomonadota; class Betaproteobacteria; order Burkholderiales; family Comamonadaceae; genus Hydrogenophaga; species Hydrogenophaga electricum. The sequence continues at coordinate 28,516 of NZ_BSPB01000012.1, forward strand.
GATCACCTCGGCGCTGGATTCGTCGAACAAGGCCGAGGTCTTGGGCCTGCGGCGTGACCAGATCGTGCTTTCGTGCAAAGTCAGCGGCGTGCAGGACCTGATCGCCGTCTATCAGGAGCTGGCACGTCGCTGCGACAACCCGCTGCACCTGGGGCTGACGGAAGCCGGCATGGGCACCAAGGGCACGGTGGCCTCGACGGCCGCGCTGGCCGTGCTGTTGCAGCAAGGCATCGGGGACACCATCCGGGTGTCACTCACGCCGCAACCCGGTGAGTCGCGCACGCAGGAGGTGGTGATCGCTGCCGAAATCCTGCAGGCGTTGGGGCTGCGGGTGTTTGTTCCCAGCGTCACGGCCTGTCCGGGCTGTGGGCGCACCACCAGCACCACGTTCCAGGAACTGGCCAAACAGATCGACGACTACCTGCGGGCGTCCATGCCGCTGTGGCGCAGCCAGTACCCGGGGGTGGAAGGCCTGAAGGTGGCGGTGATGGGCTGCATCGTCAACGGCCCCGGGGAAAGCAAACACGCCGACATCGGCATCAGCCTGCCGGGGACCGGCGAAGCGCCTGCGGCGCCGGTGTTCATCGACGGCGAAAAGGTCCTGACATTGCGCGGAGAGGGCATCGCCGCCGAGTTCCAGCGCATCGTCGACAACTACATTCAAAAGCGGTTCGGCCCGTCGGCCTGACGCCGCATCCGTCTTCACAGCTATGGCAGAGAAACTGAGCGCCGTCAAAGGCATGAACGACATCGCGCCGCCCGAATCGGCGCACTGGGAGTGGCTGGAGGAGCGCATCCGCGAGCTGATGCGGCGCTATGGCTACCGCAACTTCCGCGCGCCCATTGTGGAGCCGACGGCGCTGTTCGTGCGCGGTCTGGGCGAGGTGACGGACATCGTCGAGAAGGAGATGTATGCCTTCGAGGACAAGCTCAACGGCGAGCACCTGACCCTGCGCCCCGAAGGCACGGCCGGCGTTGTGCGGGCCGCCATCGAACACAACCTGACCTACGACGGCGGCAAGCGGTTGTATTACATCGGGCCGATGTTCCGTCACGAGCGACCGCAGCGCGGGCGCTACCGCCAGTTCCATCAGGTCGGCGTGGAAGCCCTGGGGTTTCACGGCCCGGATGTGGATGCCGAGCTGATCCTCCTGGCCAGCGACCTCTGGGCCGAGCTGGGTTTGCAGGACATCGCGCTGGAGATCAACAGCCTGGGCCAGCCGGCCGAACGCCTGGCCCACCGGCAGGCGCTGATCGCCCACCTGGAGGCTCACGCCGACCAGTTGGACGAGGAGGCGAAGCGGCGCCTGCACAGCAACCCGCTGCGCATTCTGGATACGAAGAACCCGGCCATGCAGGCCCTCGTCGAGGCTGCGCCCAAGCTGATGGATTTTCTGGGGGCCGAATCGTTGCGCCACTTCGATACGTGGCGCAGCCTGCTGGACAAACAAGGCATCACCTACCGCATCAATCCGCGCCTGGTGCGCGGTATGGATTACTACAACCTGAGCGTGTTCGAGTTCGTCACCACGGAACTGGGGGCGCAGGGCACGGTCTGTGCGGGCGGTCGCTACGACGGTCTGTTCGCCCAGATCGGCGGCAAGCCGACACCGGCGGTGGGTTGGGCGCTCGGGGTGGAGCGCATTCTGGAACTGCTCAAGGCGCAGCATCGTCTGCCCGAAGCGCCGGTACCGGATGCCTACGCCATCATTCCCGAGGCGACCGCCACCGAGACCGCTCTGGGCGTGCTCCGGGCGCTGCGCCAGGCTGGTGTGAGCGTGACCATGCACACAGCGGGTGCCGAGGGCATGGGCAGCATGAAGTCGCAATTCAAAAAGGCCGACGCGAGCGGTGCCCGGTATGCGCTGATCTTCGGTGCCGACGAACTGGCCCAAGGCACGGTGGGTGTGAAGACCCTGCGTGCGGCGCCTTCGGGTGAAGTGCCGGTCCAGGTGCTGCGCCCGCTGGCTCGGCCGGCCGAATGGGCTGCCAGCCTGCGCGCCTGACATGTTGTGTCGGCCGTCCCGGCCAGCCACCTACAATCTTCCGATTCCCGAGCGATACCCGAAACATGGCCAAACATCTCGACCTCGAAGAGCAGGAACAGCTCGACCAGATCAAGCACTTCTGGAACCAGTATGGCAATGCCATCACATGGGTGCTGATCGTCGTTTTTGGGGGCGTTGCCGCCTGGAACGGCTGGAACTACTGGCAGCGTTCCCAGGGCGCCAAAGCCGCCGCCATGTACGACGAGGTCGAGCGGGCGGTGCTGGCCAGTGACGCGGCCCGCCTCGAACAGGTGCTGGGCGATCTCCAGAAAGGCTACGGACGCAGCACCTATGCCGCGCAAGGAGCACTGCTGGCTGCGCAGTCGCTGGAATCGGCAGGCAAGGCCGACGCCGCCCGCGCCGCGCTGACCTGGGTGGCCACCGATGCCGGCGACGCATCGCTCAAAGCCGTGGCCCGTTTGCGGCTGGCGGCGCTGGATCTGGAGGCCAAAGCCTACGACCAGGCGCTCAAAACGCTGTCCGAATCCATGCCCAAGGCGTTTGAGCCGTTGGCAGCCGATCGCCGCGGTGACGTTTTGTTGGCCCAGCAGAAGCTCGATGAAGCCAAGGCGCAGTACCAGGCGGCCTGGCGTGGGCTGTCCGACCGTACGGAGTACCGGCAACTGGTGGAAGTGAAACTGGCGGCCCTGGGGGTGGATGCCTCCGCTGTCGCAGCCTCGGGAGTGGCGCAATGACCCCAAAAACCGTTCTGCAGCGTGGGCTCCAAGGGGCATGCACGTTGGCGCTGGCGGCGGTGCTGGCGGCCTGTTCGTCCGGGCCGGAGAAACCCAAGCCCACCCCCCTTTCGCCGGCGGCTTCGGTGGTCGGTACGCGGCTGATCTGGTCGGCCCAGGTGGGCAAAGGGCCAGCCCAGGCCTTTCCGCTCGCGGTGGGGCGGCAGGTGCTTGTGGCCGGAGGCGACGCCGTGGTGGCGCTGGATGCCGACAAAGGCCAGGTGCTCTGGCGCGTTGCCGTGGACCGGCCTGCCACGGGGGTGGGCTCGGACGGGCAGACAGCGGCGGTGATCACCGAGAGCAACCATCTGGTGGCCATGGAAGCGGGCAAGGAAATCTGGCGCACACGTCTGCCAGCCGCTTCGTTCACGGCGCCGCTCGTCGCGGGCCGTCGCGTCTTTGTATTGGCGGCGGATCGCTCCGTGTCCGCCTATGACGCGGGCACCGGTGCGCGCCTGTGGACCCAGACCCGGGCGGGCGAGCCGCTGGTGCTGCGCCAGAGCGGCGTGCTGCTGGCCGTGGGCGATACGCTGGTGGTCGGCCTGTCGGGGCGCCTGGCGGGGCTGGATCCACTTAGCGGTGCCCTGCGCTGGGACGCTCCGATCACGACCGCCCGAGGGACCAATGAGGTGGAACGCCTGGTCGACCTGGTGGCGCCGGTCAGCCGCGTGGGCAACCAGGTTTGCGCACGGGCCTATTCGGCGGCCGTGGGCTGTGTCGACGCCAGCCGCGGGCAGGTGCTGTGGAGCAAACCCGCCAACGGCAGCACGGGGGTGCATGGTGACGACAATCTGGTTGTAGGTACCGAGGTCGACGGGCGCGTGCGTGCCTGGAAGCGTGCGCAGGGTGACGAGGCCTGGTCGGTGGATCGCTTCAAATTCCGCGGTCTCACCGCGCCGCTGGCGGTGGGTCGTGTGGTGGCCTTTGGTGACAGCACGGGGCTCGTGCACCTGATCTCCCGCGAGGACGGCAGCGATCTCGCCCGCCTGAGTACCGACGGATCGGCCGTGCAGGGAGCGCCCGTGGTGCTGGGGCAGACGCTGGTGGTCCAGACCCGTAACGGCGGCGTCTTCGCCTGGCTGCCACAGTGAACGCGGGCGCTCCGTCGCCCGCCAACAGAGAATCTTTCGCGTGAAACCTGTCATCGCCCTTGTGGGCCGCCCCAATGTCGGCAAGTCCACCCTGTTCAATCGGCTGACGGGGACGCGCGATGCCATCGTGGCCGACTTCGCCGGTCTCACGCGCGATCGCCACTATGGCAATGGCCGTGTCGGTGCCCGCGAATTCATCGTCATCGATACCGGTGGTTTTGAGCCCACGGCCGAGTCTGGCATCTACCGCGAAATGGCCAAACAGACCCGGCAGGCGGTGGCCGAATCGGACGTGGTCATCTTTGTGGTGGATGCCCGTGCCGGCCTGAGCGCTCAGGACCACGACATCGCCAATTACCTGCGCCGACTGGGCAAGCCCACCCTGCTGGTGGCCAACAAGGCCGAAGGCATGCAGCAGGGCCTGCAACTGGTCGAGTTTTTTGAACTGGGGCTGGGCGAGGTGTTGCCGGTGTCGAGCGCGCACGGCCAAGGGGTGCGTTCGATGGTCGAGACCGCGCTCGATCTGCTGCCTCCGCCGCCGGAAGACGCGGAGGACCCGGATGGTGCAGACGATGGGGTGATCCGGCTGGCGGTCGCCGGGCGTCCGAACGTGGGCAAATCCACGCTGATCAACGCCTGGTTGGGCGAGGAGCGGCTGGTGGCCTTCGACATGCCGGGAACGACGCGCGATGCGATCACCGTGCCGTTCGAGCGTGAAGGACGCCGATTTGAGCTGGTGGATACCGCCGGGTTGCGCCGCAAGGGCCGGGTGTTCGAGGCGATCGAGAAGTTTTCGGTGGTCAAGACCTTGCAGGCCATCGAGCGCGCGCATGTGGTGGTGCTGCTGCTGGATGCCACGCAGGGCGTGACCGACCAGGATGCGCACATTGCCGGCTACATCCTGGAAAGTGGCCGCGCCGTGGTGCTGGCCATGAACAAGTGGGATGCGGTGGACAGCTACCAACGGGAACAGGTTGAGCGGCAGATGGAAAACCGCCTCTCGTTCCTGAAATTTGCGCCTTTGCACCTGATCTCGGCCAAAAAGCGGCAAGGGCTCGGCCCGCTCTGGAAGTCCATTGCGCAGGCCCATGCATCGGCCATGCGCAAGATGCCCACGCCACAGCTCACGCGACTGCTGCAGGAGTCGGTGGCGTTCCAGGCGCCGCCCAAGACCGGCATGTACCGGTCGAAGATGCGTTATGCCCACCAGGGGGGCATGAACCCCCCCGTGATCGTGATCCACGGCAACTCTCTCGAGCAGGTGCCCGAGGTGTACCGGCGCTTTCTGGAAGGGCGGTTCCGCAAGGCGTTCAATCTAATCGGCACGCCGCTGCGCATCGAGTTCCGCACCGCGAGCAACCCTTTCGACGAATGAGTTGCCCGAAGGGGTGTTGCGCCAGCGTGGGCTGTGTGTGGTAAGGTGCTTCCCTTATCAACTTTTTTTGAACACGGAGCATATCGTGAGCAATAACAAAGGCCAACTTTTGCAAGACCCTTTCCTGAACCAGCTGCGCCGGGAACATGTGCCGGTGTCGATCTATCTGGTCAACGGCATCAAACTGCAGGGTCAGATCGAGTCCTTCGATCAGTACGTCGTGTTGCTACGCAACACCGTGACCCAGATGGTCTACAAGCACGCCATCTCCACCATCGTTCCGGGCCGCCCCGTCCAGTTCTCGGTGCACAACCCTGACGACGCGGCATCCTGACCGCAGTTCCACCCCCTGGCCGGGCCTCCCAACGGTCCCGGTCGGTCCCGGCGGATCGTGCAGACACCTTGAACCCATCCGCCCGCTCTGATTCTGCCCCTCCCTCGGTTGTTCTGGTGGGCGTCGATTTCGGCTTGCCGCATTTCGACGCTGAGCTGGAAGAACTTGGCCTGCTGGCCCAGACGGCGGGATATGCCGTGGCCGAGCGGGTGAGCTGCAAGCGCCGAGCGCCCGACCCGGCGCTGTTTGTCGGTTCCGGCAAGGCCGACGAGATCCGGATGCTCGCGGACGCAACCGGTGCCAGCGAAGTGCTGTTTGACCAGGCCTTGAGCCCGGCCCAGCAGCGCAACTTGGAGCGCCACCTTGGCCGCCCGGTCAACGACCGCACGCTGCTGATTCTCGAAATTTTTGCGCAGCGTGCGGGAAGCCACGAAGGCAAGCTGCAGGTCGAACTGGCCCGGCTGCAGTACCTGTCTACCCGGTTGGTGCGGCGCTGGTCGCATCTGGAGCGGCAAAGCGGGGGCATCGGCATGCGCGGTGGTCCGGGTGAAACGCAGATCGAGCTGGACCGCCGCATGATTGGCGAGGCCATCAAGCGCACGCGTGATCGGCTGGAGAAGGTCAAGCGTCAGCGGGCGACCCAGCGGCGCCAGCGGGAGCGGCGCGAGGCGTTCAACATCTCGCTGGTCGGCTACACCAACGCGGGCAAATCGTCGCTGTTCAATGCCTTGGTCAAGGCCCGGGCCTATGCGGCCGACCAGCTCTTCGCGACGCTGGACACCACCACGCGCCAGCTCTATCTCGGCGAAGCGCAGCGCTCGGTGTCGCTGTCCGACACGGTCGGGTTCATCCGCGACCTGCCGCATGGCCTTGTCGATGCCTTCGCCGCCACCTTGCAGGAAGCTGCCGACGCGGATCTGTTGCTGCACGTGGTCGATGCGTCCAACCCCGGGCACCTGGAGCAGATCACCTCGGTGCTGTCGGTCCTGCGCGAAATCGGTGCCGACGAAGTACCGCAATTGCTGGTGTTCAACAAGCTGGACGCGATGGATCCGGCCACGCTGCCGCTCTCGCGGGTCGATACCGTGGAACTCGACGGGGTGTCCGTACCTCGTATCTTCGTTAGTGCACGCACGGGCGAGGGTTTGCCTGAGCTCCGTGGGTTGCTGGCACAGCGTGCGATGGCACGCGATGCCGCATTCGCGGCGGAAACACTGGCGTCGGCAGCGTCCGGCGACGGTTCTCCCGAGGGCCCGATGTGATTGGGCACAATGTGATGGTTTTCGTTTGAATCGAGAAGAGAACTCATGGACCTGAAGCTGCAAACCCCTGGGACGGCCTTGTCCGCGCTGGCCGCTGGCCTGCGCCGGATCGGGAGCCGCCTGCCGGGCGTTTTCAACCTCAACGATCCGCGCTGGGGGCGGGGCGATGACAACGCGGGCGGCGATCAGCGTCCCTCTGGCGAGGACCCGCCGCGCCCGGGGGGCAACCGGCCTCAGGGCCCGAATCAGGGGCCGCCGGATCTGGACGAACTCTGGCGCGACTTCAACCGCAAGCTTGGGGGGCTCTTTGGTGGTGGCAACGGGGGCGGTGGCCGCCGTGGTGGGCAGGGCGGAGGCTCGGGCCCGTCCGGCTTCACGCCCGACCCCAAGACCACCGGCATCGGCGTCGGGCTCATTGCGGGGGTGGCGGCGCTGATCTGGCTCGGTACGGGCTTTTTCATCGTGCAGGAAGGCCAGCAGGCGGTGATCACCCAGTTCGGGCGTTACCACAGCACCGTCGGAGCAGGCTTCAATTGGCGCTTGCCGTATCCGATCCAGGGGCACGAGACCGTTTCGGTGACGCAGTTGCGCTCGGTCGATGTCGGGCGCGACACGATCGTGCCGGCCACCGGCATCCGTGAGTCGTCGATGCTGACCGAGGACGAGAACATCGTCGACATCAAGTTTGTGGTGCAGTACCGCCTGAGCGACGCCCGAGCTTTCCTGTTCGAGAGCCGCGATCCGGACGCCGCCGTCGTCAAGGCGGCCGAAACGGCGGTGCGCGAGGTGGTGGGCAAGATGAAGATGGATGCTGTGCTCGCCGAAGAGCGCGATCAGATCGCACCGCGCGTGCGCAATCTGATGCAGACCATTCTGGATCGCTACAACGTCGGGATCGAGATCGCCGGCGTGAACCTGCAGCAAGGTGGGGTGCGCCCACCCGAACAGGTGCAGGCCGCATTTGACGATGTGCTCAAGGCCAGCCAGGAGCGGGATCGTGCCAAGAATGAAGCCGAAGCCTATGCCAACGATGTGGTACCGCGGGCCCGCGGTACGGCATCGCGCCTGAAGGAGGAGTCCGAAGGTTATCGCGCCCGTATCGTGGCGCAGGCCGAGGGTGATGCGCAACGCTTCAAGTCGGTGTTGGCCGAGTACCAGAAGGCCCCGCAGGTGACGCGCGACCGCATGTATGTCGATACGATGCAGGAGATCTACGCGAATGTCACCAAGGTTCTGGTCGACAGCAAGTCGGGCTCCAACCTGCTGTATCTGCCGCTGGACAAGATCCTGCAGCAGAGCCAACAAGCCAGCCCGTCGGCCGCTGCAGCCGCCACGAGCTCTTCGACACCCGTGACGACATCGCCCTCGCTGCCTTCAAGCAACAGCAACGCCGGTGCCCGCTCGCGCGAGCGCGAAAGCCGCTGAGGAAGGGCCAACACCATGAACAAATTGGGTTTTTTCATCACTTCCGTGCTGGTGGCGTTGGCCATCGGCAGTTCCATGCTCTTCGTCGTGGACCAGCGCCAGTTCGGCGTGCTGTTCCAGCTCGGCCAGATCAAGCAGGTGGTTACCGAGCCGGGGCTGAACTTCAAGCTGCCGCCGCCGTTCCAGAACGTGTCCTACATCGACAAGCGCCTGCTCACCCTGGAAAGCAACGATACCGAGCCGACGCTGACCGCCGAGAAGCAGCGGGTGGTGATCGACTGGTACGTACGCTGGCGCATCAGCGATCCGCAGGCCTACATCCGCAACGTCGGCCTGAACGAAGCCGCTGGCGCGCTGCAGCTCAACCGCGTGGTGCGCAACTCCTTCCAGCAAGAGGTCAACAAACGCACGCTCAAAGAGCTGCTGAACACGCAGCGTGAGCAGCTCATGGCCGACGTCAAGAAGGAAGTGCTGGAGTCCGTGCGTGGTGCCGACAAGCCCTGGGGCATGGACGTGGTCGACGTGCGCATTACCCGCGTGGATTACGCGGACACCATCACGCGTTCCGTCTACGACCGCATGGAGGCCGAGCGCAAGCGCGTGGCCAACGAGCTGCGGTCCACCGGTTTTGCCGAGGGCGAGAAGATCCGCGCCGAGGCCGATCGCCAGCGCGAAACCATCGTGGCCGAGGCCTATCGCGACGCCCAGGCCATCAAGGGTGATGGCGATGCCAAAGCCAACGCCGCCTACGCCGAGGCCTTCGGCCGCGACCCGGCATTTGCCCAGTTCTACCGCAGCCTGGACGCCTACAAGGCCAGCTTCGCGGGCAAGTCCGACGTGATGGTGATCGACCCGTCGTCCGACTTCTTCCGCGCCATGCGCACGCCGGCACCGGCTCGCTGAGCCTGCTGCACGGTGGGCGACCTGCTCTGGCCTGCTCTGGCTCTGATGCTGGTGTTCGAGGGGCTATTGCCCCTCATCGCACCCCAGGCCTGGCGCCGCGTGTTCTCGGAGATGTTGCGCTTGCAGGACGGGCAGATCCGTTTTTTCGGTCTGCTCAGCGTGGGAGGCGGCCTGCTTCTGTGGTGGTTCTTGCAGCCCTGAGTGCCGAGGGTCGCTTGACTTTCGTCGGCGGCCCTCGATCGTCTGGTCAGCAGGGATTGGCCAACGGGTTCAAGGTCGCTGCATCTTGCATTCCGTGCCCTGCGCCAGTTCGTTGCCGCTGTAGGCCGCTTCGGTACGGAAACCGTACCGCGTACCTTCCCAGCCGACGCGCACCGACTTGCCATCCACCGGGGCAATGGTGTTGACCACCTGGGGCAGCAGCAACTGGTGGTCTTCCGCCCGCATGCGCACCGGGCCCACGGTGGAATCGAAGGTCAGATCTTCCAGTGCACGCGCCACCTTGACGGTTTCCGTGCTGCCGGCCTTGTCGATGGCGGCCACCAGCATGCGGGGCGTGAGATCCATGCGCGGCGAGAGGAAGTCCTTGCCCGTGCGCGCTTTGTAGGCCTTTGCGAGGGCGTCGACCTGGGGTGTGCCGGCCTGGCCCGGATGCCATTCGGCCACCCAGGTCAGCTGGCCGGTGCCGGTGGCGGCCACCGCGGCAACGGTGCCGGGCATCGAGCCCGCACTGTGGTTGAAAAAGCGCAGATTTTCCCCGGCTTCGGCAGACGCTTTGAGCAACAGGGTCATGTCCTGGCCCCAGTTGCCGGTGATGACGGAGTCCGCGCCGGCAGCCTTGATGTTGGCCACATAGGGCGCGAAGTCCTTGACGCGACCGATCGGGTGCAAGGCCTCACCCACGAACTGGATGTCCGGTCGCGCGAGTGCAAACAACTGTTTGCCGTAGCTGGCCCACTGCCGGCCGTGGGCGTAGTCCTGGTTGAGCAGGTAGGTCTTCCGGATCTCGGGCGTTTTCTTGACGAAGTTGGCGATGGCCTTCATCTTCATCGCGGTGTTGGCTTCGGTCTGGAAATGCCAGAAGCTGCAGGCTTTGCCCGTCAGTTCGGGGTCGATGGACGAGTGGTTGAGGATCAGAACCTCTTTGCCGGGGTTGCGCTGGTTCCAGCGGTTGGCGGCCTGGATCAGGGCGGCCACGACCGATGAGCCCGAGCCACCGGTGACGATGGCTTTGGCGCCCTGGTCGACCGCTGACTGGAAGGCACTCTGGCTTTCCTGGGCAGAGAGCTTGCTGTCGAACTGCAGCAGCTGCAGCTTGATCTGGCCCTTGAGGGCTCCGCCCTGGTTGTTGAGGTCGTCCACCGCGTACGCGACGTGGGTCAGCATGATCTCGCCCACGTTGCCGAAAGGCCCGGACAGCGGGTCGATGTAGGCGAGCTTGTAGGTTTCCTGGGCGTGGGCGCCGCCGCAGGTCATGAGGGTGGCCAGGGCCAGGGGGGTGAAGGTGCGCCGGATGGGCATGTTGTCTCCTGTTGGGGTGATGGTGGCCGCGCGGTGGCGCGGCGGGGAAACGGTGGACCCGATTTCAGGGCGAGCTGGAGCCGGACGGTGGGTTCGCGGTGGGGGGCGTCCTCGCGGCCACGCCAAGCAGGCGCATCGCCAGTTCGGTCAGTTCGTCGGTGACCGCTTCCGGCGAAAGGCGGCCATCGGTTCGGTACCAGCTGTAGAGAAAGCCGGGCAGGCTGCACGCGGCCAGTGCGGCCAGCTTGGCATCGCGGAAATCGAGGTCGCCGTCCCGGCGCGCCTGTTCCAGCAGCGGCACCAGCCGGTCGTAGAAGTGGTTGGCCAGGCGTTTGACCGCGGCGAGGTATTCGGCGCGGTAGACCTGCGGTTCCCGGTAAGGGAAAAACGCCGCGGGGTGGTTGGCAATGGTTGCCCGGATCAGGCGTTGCAGGCCTTCGCGCACCTTCTCGCTGGCGCGACGGTCGTCGAGGTCGGCAAAGTCCAGTGCGGTGAAACATTCCACCGAGGGACGCCAGGACAGCGTCTCGAAGATTTCCTGCTTGTCCTTGAAGTAGTAGTAGACGAACGGCTTGGTCACGCCCAGCGCACGCACGATCTGCTCGATGGTGGTTTGCGCGTAGCCCTGCGCGGCGAACAAGGTCTCTGCCACACGCAGGATCCGTTCGCGCTGCACGTCCGTGCCGGCGGTGGTGGCCCGTTGCCGGCCACGCTTGGCGGCGGCTTGGGGTTTGCGAGCTGTCTCCAAAGTTCTACCCATCGGTAGGATTGTTCCGTCAAGATGGCTCCCACGCAAGAGCCCGACCGCCGGACCAGGCTAGCGCTAACCCTGAAAGACGACACCATGGAGACACCCCAAAACCTTGCGCCGCGCCCCCAGAAGCCGCTGCACGAGTACCTGCGCCAGCACGCACGCGAGCGCCCTGACCACCCAGCGTGCATCTGGTACGGCCAGGCCATTTCCTGGGCCGAACTGGATCGGGCCAGTGATGCCTTTGCCGCGCACCTGCAGGCTCTGGGTGTGGCCAAGGGCGAGCCGGTGGTGCTGTTCCTCAACAACTGCCCGCAATACCTGGTGGCCCATTTCGGCATCCAGAAGATCGGGGCCATCGTCTGCCCCAGCGGACCGCTGAACAAGGAGCACGAGCTGGCGTACCAGGTCAACGATCTCCAGGCACGGGTGATCGTGGCGGCCGACAACCTGCTGCCGGTGGTGGAGAAGGTGCGTGGACAGAGCGCGTTGCAACACGTCTTCGGCGTGCGCTACACCGACTGGCTGCCCGAGCAGCCCACGCTGGACCTGCCACCCGAGCTGGCGGCAACTGCCCAGACGCCCGTTGCCTGGCCTGCCGGCGTGGAAGACTTCTGGCGTGTGATGCACGAGGACGCCCGGCCACAGGCGGTGGACATGGCGCTGGACGACGTCGCGCTCATGACTTACACCTCGGGCACCACCGGCCTGCCCAAAGGCGCGATGCTCAGCTACGGCAATGCGCTGTTCAAGACCACGGTCTGCGCCGACTGCAACGGCGTGGGCGGTGACGACGTGCTGCTGTCGGTGGCGCCGCTCTATCACATTGCTGGCATGCTCATGGGCGTGAACGTGCCGGTGATCACCGGGGCCAGCAGCGTGCTGCTGCACCGTTTCGACCCCAATGCTGTGCTGCAGGCCATTGCCACGTACCGCGTGAGCTGGTGGTACAGCATCGCGCCGATGAACGTCGCCTGCATGCAGGTGCTGCAGGCAGCGGGGCCTGGCGCATTTGATCTGGGCAGCCTGAAGAGGAATCCGGTCACCAGCTTCGGCATCGCGTTCACCGAATCGCTGGCCACGCAGTGGCAGTCCTTCGCGCCCCACTGCCTGTCGCAAGAGGCGGCGTATGGCCTGAGCGAGACCCACACCTGCGACACCTACACCCCGGCGGGCAAGGCCAAATGGGGCACGCAGGGCATCGTCGCGCCGGGCGTGACGATCCGCATTCTCGACCCGGACTCGGGCCAGGAGCTGCCCGTGGGTGAAGTGGGTGAAATCGTGCTGACCAGCCCGGGGGTGTTCAAGGGGTACTGGAACAAGCCGGAAGCCACGGCGGCGACGCTGCGCGACGGCTGGGTCCACACGGGCGACATGGGCAAGATGGACGCCGAGGGCTATCTCAGCTTCATCGGCCGCTTCAAGGAAATGATCAAAGTCTCGGGCTACAGCGTCTTCCCGGAAGAGGTCGAGACCATCCTCATCAAGCACCCGGCCGTGGCGCAGGCAGCGGTCATTGCCGAGCCCGACGCCGAGAAGGGTGAGGTGGTCAAGGCCTTCATCGTCAAGAAGGCTGGCGCCGAAGTGTCGGCCGAGGCGCTCGTGGCCTGGTCGCGCGAGAACATGGCGCTCTACAAGGCGCCGCGCCATGTGCGTTTCATCGATGCGCTGCCGGCCACGGGCGCCGGCAAGGTGCTGCGTCGTCTGCTGAAGGATCTGGCGTGAGCGAAGCACTGTTTTTTCGCAAGGTGTTGATCGCCAACCGGGGCGAGATCGCGGTGCGCCTGGTGCGGGCGTTGCAGGACCTGGGCATCGCGAGCGTGGCCGTGTACGCGCGCGACGATGCGCAGGCCCTGCACGTGCGGCTGGCCGACACGGCGGTGGCGCTGGACGCAACCGGTCCTTCGGCCTATCTCGACATCGAGGCGCTGCTGAAAGTGGCGCGGGAGCAGGGCTGTGACGCGGTGCATCCGGGTTACGGCTTTCTGAGCGAACGGGCCGACTTCGCACAGGCATGCGCCGCCGCAGGACGGGTGTTCATCGGCCCGACGCCGGAACAGCTCGCGCTTTTTGGCGACAAGGCGCGGGCCCGCGCGCTGGCTGCGCAGTGCGCGGTGCCGGTGATGCCCGGCAGCGAGGGTGCGGTGACGCTGGCGCAGGCGCAGGCCTTCTTCGCGCAGCAGGCGACCGAAGGCGCGGGCATGATGATCAAGGCCATCGGTGGCGGCGGCGGCCGGGGCATGCGCGCGGTGCTGGATGCTGGCGAGGTGGCCGAAGCCCACGCGCGCTGCACCTCCGAGGCGCGCGCCGCGTTCGGCGTCGACGGTGTGTACGTCGAGCGCCTCATGACCCGCGCGCGCCACATCGAGATCCAGGTGCTGGGCGACGGCCAGGCGGTGGCGAGCCTGGGCGAACGCGAATGCACGCTGCAGCGGCGCTTCCAGAAATTGGTCGAGATCGCGCCCAGCCCCATGCTGTCGGCCGACCTGTGCGAGCGCATCACGCAGGCCGCGCTGTCCATGGCGCAGACCGTGGGCTACCGGGGCCTGGGCACCTTCGAGTTCCTGGTCGACGAGACGGCCATCGAGCCGCCGCCGGGCCACCCCAAGGCGGCGAGCGTGGGGGCCACATCCCTGCCGTTCGTGTTCATCGAGGCCAATCCGCGTCTGCAGGTCGAACACACCGTGACCGAGGCCGTGACCGGGCTGGATCTGGTGCAACTGCAACTGGGCGTGGCGGCGGGCCGCACGCTGGCCGATCTGGGCGTGGCCCCCGGTCGCACCGCGCCCCAGAAGGGCTTCGCGATCCAGTGGCGCATCAATGCCGAGACGCTGGACACCCAGGGCCAGGCCCGTCCTTCGGGCGGGGCACTGGCCCGCTTTGACCTGCCCAGCGGGCCGGGCGTGCGGGTCGATACGCACGGTTATCTGGGTCTGGCGCCGTCGCCCCACTACGACACCCTGCTGGCCAAGCTCATCGTGGCCAGTCCTTCGCCGAGTTTCGGCGACGCCTTGCGGCGCTCGCAGCGCGCGCTGGCCGAATGCCGCATCGAAGGCATGGCCAGCAACCTCGGGCTGCTGAGGGCGCTGGCCGAGCAGCCCGAATTCGCCGCCCAGGCGGTGCACACGCGTTTTGTCGAAGAGCGGTTGCCGCCGCTGCTGGCGCGGGCCGCGTCGCTGGCAACGCCGGAGCCGCCGTCGCTCGCGGCGCAGCCGGTCGCCGGCGGGGACGGGCACCCTGTCGAAGACGATGGCCGCCATGTCCGCGCCCCCATGCCGGCGCGCCTGGTGCAGTTCGAGGTCGCGGTGGGCGACCTGTTGCCCGCCGGCGCGCAGGTGGGCGTGCTCGAAGCGATGAAGATGGAGCACCTGATCCACACGCCGCACGCCGGCCGCGTGATGGCGCTGCTGGCCCAGCCGGGCGACTATGTGACCGAAGGCCAGCGTCTGCTGGCGCTGGAGCCGGTCGAGGCCGGCGAGGTGCAGGCGGTGACAGCGGTCGCGCTCGACCCCGACGCCATCCGCGGCGATCTGCAGCGGGTGATCCACCGCCATGCGCCCACGCTCGACGCCCACCGGCCGGTCGCCGTGGCCAAGCGCCACGCGCAGGGCGGGCGCACGGCGCGCGAGAACGTGGCCGACCTGTGTGACCTGGCCGACGATCCGGGCAATTTCCTGGAGTACGGGCAACTGGCCATTGCCGCCCAGACGCGGCGCCGCAGCCTGGAGGACCTGGTGGCCAACACCCCGGCCGACGGCATCGTCACCGGCATCGGGTGTGTCAATGCGCGCGATTTCGGCCCCGAGCGCTCGCGCGCGGTGGTGATGGCCTACGACTACACCGTGCTGGCCGGTACCCAGGGCATGCGTAACCACCACAAGCAGGACCGCATGCTGGCCATTGCGCACCAGTTGCGGCTGCCGGTGGTGCTGTTTGCTGAGGGCGGGGGCGGGCGGCCGGGCGATACCGACATGCCCATCGTTGCCGGGCTCAACAACCACACCTTCAGCCAGTTCGCGGCCCTGTCCGGCAAGGTGCCGGTGGTCGGTATCGTGCACGGGCGCTGTTTCGCGGGCAACGCGGCGCTGCTGGGCTGCAGCGACGTGATCATCGCCACGCGCGCCAGCAACATCGGCATGAGCGGGCCGGCCATGATCGAGGGCGGTGGTCTGGGGACTTTCCGTCCCGAGGAGATCGGGCCCAGCCACGTGCAGTCGGCCAACGGCGTGATCGACGTGCTGGTCGAGGACGAAGCCGAAGCGGTGGCGGTCGCCAAGCGCTACCTGGGCTACTTCCAGGGGGCTCTGCCGCACTGGGACTGCCCCGACCAGCGCCTGCTGCGCCACGCTGTACCGGAAAACCGGCTGCGGGTTTACGACGTGCGCGCCGTGCTGGAAGGGCTGTTCGACAGCGGCTCCGTGCTGGAACTGCGCGCCGGCTTCGGCGCCGGCATGATCACGGCGCTGGCCCGCATCGAAGGGCGGCCGGTGGCGGTGATGACCAACAACCCGCACCACCTGGGTGGCGCGATCGATGTCGAGGCGGCCGACAAGGCCGCGCGCTTCATGCAACTGGCCAATGTGCACGGTCTGCCCATCGTTGCGCTGGTTGATACCCCGGGTTTCATGGTCGGCCCCGACATCGAGGCGCAGGCGCAGGTGCGCCACGTCTGCCGCATGTTCGCCGTCGCCTCGCACCTGCGGGTGCCGTTTTTCTCGGTGGTGCTGCGCAAGGGCTACGGCCTGGGCGCGCAGGCGATGACGGCGGGCGGCTTCGATGCGCCGGTGTTCAACGTGTCCTGGCCCAGCGGCGAGTTCGGTGCCATGGGGTTGGAGGGGGCGGTGCGCCTGGGCTTCCGCAAAGAGCTGGAAGCGGTGCCGGCCGGGCCGCAGCGCGACGCCCTGTTCCAGTCCCTGGTGGCCCAGCAATACGCCAACGGCGAGGCCATCAACATGGCGCAGACGCTGGAGATCGACGCCGTGATCGACCCGGCGGAAACCCGCGCCTGGCTGGTGCGCGGTCTGGCTTCGGCGCACCGGGTGACCGCCGGGCAGGGCGCCCCCGCCGCCTATGTCGACACCTGGTGATTTCGGGGGGCGTTGTCCGAATAACGGCAGGGGCCCCACGGGGTCGGTAAAATGCCGTTTTTAACAGCGCCCCACCATGCCCATGTCTGCCTGGGTCCTGCCGGACCACATTGCCGATGTCCTGCCTTCCGAGGCGCGGCACATCGAGGAACTTCGCCGGGGATTGCTGGACACCGCCCGTGGCTACGGCTACGAGCTGGTCATGCCCCCGCTGATCGAACACCTGGAATCGCTGCTCACCGGAACGGGCGAGGCGATGGGCCTGCACACCTTCAAGCTGGTGGACCAGCTCTCCGGCCGCTCGCTCGGCCTGCGGGCCGACAGCACCCCCCAGGTGGCCCGCATCGACGCCCATTTGCTCAATCGCCAGGGGGTGACCCGCCTGAGCTATTGCGGCCCGGTGGTGCACACACGCATCGACCGGCCCACCGCGAGCCGCGAACCGCTGCAATTCGGCGCTGAAATCTACGGTCACGCCGGTCTTGAGGCCGATCTGGAAGCGCTCGAACTGGTGCAGGCCTGCCTGCGCAGCGCCGGTGTGCAGCCGCTCTGGCTGGATCTGGCCGATGTGCGCGTGATCGATGCGGTGCTGGCGCCGGTGGCGCTTGACGCTGGCCGCACCAGCGCCATTCACGCTGCGCTCGCGGTCAAGGACGTTGCCGCCCTGCGCGAGCTCTCCCGTGATCTGCCGGCGGCGGTGCAGCGCGATCTGTGCACGCTGCCGCAGCTGTTCGGTGATGCGGGCGTGATCGAGGAAGCCCGGCGCGTGCTGCAGCCCTCGGCCGCGCTGGCCCAGGCGCTGGACAGCCTGGCCTGGTTGACGGCCCAATTGCAGACGCAGCCCGCGCTGCGCCTGTCGGTCGACCTGGCTGACCTGCGTGGCTACGCGTACTACACCGGCATGCGTTTCGCCGTGTTCGCACAGAACCCCAAGGGCGAGCCGGTGGAACTGGCGCGCGGTGGCCGGTACGACGAAGTCGGCGCCGTTTTCGGGCGCAACCGCCCGGCCGTGGGCTTCAGCCTGGACCTCAAGGAAATCGTGGCCGCCGTGCCGCCGCGCCCGCTGGTGGCTGCCGTGCGCGCGCCCTGGGGCATGGATGCCGGCCTGCGCCAAGCCATTGCCGACCTGCGCCGTCAGGGCCAGACGGTGGTGTGTGTGCTGCCCGGCCATGAGCACGAAGTCGATGAATTCCATTGCGATCGCGAGCTGGTCCAGGACCCTGCCAGCGGCGCCTGGACTGTGAAAACCCTTTAACCGGAATCTGCAACAGATGATGAACAACAGCCGCGCCGTGCAACCCGGGCGCAACGTGGTCGTGGTCGGCACCCAATGGGGCGACGAAGGCAAGGGCAAGCTGGTCGACTGGCTCACCGAAACCGCCACCGGTGTGGTGCGCTTCCAGGGCGGGCACAACGCCGGCCACACGCTGGTGATCAATGGCGTGAAGACCGCGCTGCACCTCATTCCCAGCGGCATCATGCGCGCCGGGGTCAAGTGCTACATCGGCAACGGGGTGGTGCTGTCGGTGTCCAAGCTGTTCGAGGAGATCGCCGGGCTGGAAAAAGCCGGCGTCGAAGTGCGTTCGCGCCTGCGCGTGAGCGAAGGCTGCCCGCTGATCCTGCCGTTCCACGCCGCGATCGACGTGGCGCGGGAGGCGGCCAAGGTCAAGGCCGGCGCCGAGAAGATCGGCACCACCGGGCGCGGCATCGGTCCGGCCTACGAAGACAAGATTGCCCGCCGCGCCCTGCGCGTGCAGGACCTGAAATACCCCGAGCGCTTCGCCAGCAAACTGCGTGAACTGCTGGCGCTGCACAACCACGTGCTCAAGACCTTCCTGCATTCGGCCGACATGGCCTGGGACGAAAAGACCCTGTCGTACATGCAGGACGGCGAGATCCAGTTCGAGCCGGTGTACGCCGAAGCGATGCAGCAGGCCGAACTGCTCAAGCCCATGATCGCCGACGTGTCGCGCGAACTCAACGAGGCTCACAAGGCTGGCGCCAACCTGCTGTTCGAAGGCGCACAGGGCACGCTGCTGGACATCGACCACGGCACCTATCCGTTCGTCACGTCGAGCAACTGCGTGGCGGGCAACGCCGCCGCCGGTGCCGGCGTCGGCCCCCAACTGCTGCACTACGTGCTCGGCATCACCAAGGCCTATTGCACCCGCGTGGGCGGTGGTCCTTTCCCGACCGAACTGGAATGGGAAAAGGAAGGCACGCCGGGCTGGCACATGAGCACCGTGGGGGCCGAAAAGGGCGTCACCACCGGCCGTTCGCGCCGCTGCGGCTGGTTCGACGCTGCGCTGCTCAAGCGCTCGGCCCAGGTCAACGGCCTGTCGGGTCTGTGCATCACCAAGCTGGACGTGCTCGATGGCCTGTCGGAGCTGAAGCTGTGCACCGGCTACCAGCTCGACGGCGAGGTGGTCGACATCCTGCCCATGGGCGCCGACGACATCGCTCGCTGCCAGCCGATCTACGAAACGCTGCCGGGCTGGACCGAGTCCAGTGTGGGCGTGACCCGCTATGAAGACCTGCCGGTCAACGCCCAGCGCTACCTGAGCCGCATCGAGGCCACCACGGGCGTGCCCATCCACGTGGTGTCCACCAGCCCCGATCGCGACCACACCATCCTCATCCACCACCCCTACGAAGTCTGAGGCGCGCCGGCGCGTTCCGGCCGGCGGTATTCACCGTGCCGGAGCGTGCCGAGTTCGTGCAGAATCGGCCTTCCCCACACCCCCAAGCGGAGCCCCCATGCTGACCGAAGACGGCAAGCACCTCTACGTCTCCTACGACGAGTACCACAACCTCATCGAGAAACTGGCGATCAAGGTCTACCAGTCGGGCTGGCAGTTCGACACCATCCTGTGCCTGGCCCGTGGTGGCATGCGTCCGGGGGACATCCTCTCGCGCATCTTCGACGTGCCGCTGGCCATCATGTCCACCAGCTCCTACCGCTCCGACGCCGGCACGGTGCAGGGCAAGCTGGACATTGCCCGCTACATCACCACGCCCAAGGGTGAAATCGCCGGCAAGGTGCTTCTGGTCGACGATCTGGCCGATTCGGGCCACACCCTCAAGGTGGTGATCGACACGCTCAAAAACCAGTACGCGCCCATCACCGAACTGCGCAGCGCGGTCATCTGGACCAAGGCCGTCTCGGTGTTCTCGCCCGATTATTCGGTCGAATTCCTGCCGACGAACCCCTGGATCCACCAGCCCTTCGAGGGTTACGACAGCCTGCGCCCGGCGCAACTGCTGGAGAAGTGGAAAGTCTGACGCGGCCGGGGCCCTTCGCGGCCTCTGGCTTCCGTGTCTGCGGCCCGATGAGGGCCGCTGTCGTTTTCAGCCCGGTCTTTCTTGTAGGGAGCCTGCCATGTCCGCCGACGCGCATCTGTCCACCCGCCTGATCCACCACCCGTACCGCCCGCCCGAGGGCTTCGAAGCCGTGGCACCCGGCGTGCACAAGGCCTCGACGGTGATCTTTCCCGACGTGCAGGCGCTGCACACGCGCGACTGGAAAGACAAAAGCGGCTACACCTACGGCCTGCACGGCACGCCCACCACCTTCACGCTCGAAGAGCGCATCGCCACGCTGGAAGGTGGGCAGCACTGCATGCTGGTGCCCAGTGGCCTGGCGGGTATTTCGCTGGTGGACATGGCCCTGCTCAAGCAGGGCGACGAAGTGCTATTGCCCGACAACGTGTACGGCCCAAGCAAACACTTCGCCCAGGTGGAGTTGGCGCACTGGGGCATCGGCCACCGCTTCTACGATCCGATGGACCCGGCCGACCTGGCCGCCCAGCTCACGCCCGCCACGCGCCTGGTCTGGCTGGAGGCCGCCGGGTCGGTGACGCTGGAATTTCCCGATCTGCCGGCGCTCACGGCCGTGATCCGCGCGGCCAACGCGGGGCGCGAGCGGCCCATCGTGACCGCGCTGGACAACACCTGGGGTGCGGGCGTGGCGTTCTCGCCCTTCGATCTGGGTGTGGACGTTTCCATGCAGGCGCTGACCAAGTACCCCAGCGGTGGTGCCGACGTGCTCATGGGCTCGGTGGTGACGCGCGATGAGGCCTTGCACCGCCAGATTTTGCTGACACGCATGCGCCTGGGGCTGGGTGTGGGCGCCAACGACGTCGAACTGGTGCTGCGCGGCCTGCCGTCCATCGCGGTGCGCTACGCCGCCCAGGACGCGGTCACGCGCGAACTGGCCCGTTGGATGGTGGGGCAGCCCGGCGTGGTGCGCGTTTTGCACCCGGCCTTGCCGGATTCACCGGGCCATGCGGCCTGGCTGCGCGATGCGACGGGGGCGGCCTGCCTGTTCAGCGCGGTGTTCGATGAGCGCCGCACGCCGGCGCAGATCGACGCCTTCTGTGACAGCCTGCGCCTGTTCCGGCCGGGCTGGAGCTGGGCTGGGCCGATCAGCCTGTGCGCGCCTTACCAGGTGGCCGGCATGCGGCCGGCTTCGCGCTGGCCTTACCGCGGCACGCTGGTGCGGTTTGCAATCGGGCTCGAAGCGGTGGAGGATCTGCGCGCCGATCTGGCGCAGGGGCTGGCGACGCTGGCCGCCGCCTGATTCACGCCGGGCGGTGCTGCGGGCGGAAAGCCCGCGTTTCGGCCAGCGTGGTCACGTGGACGCACACTTCCAGGCCGGCATCTTCGCCAAAGCAGGGGCGCCCATCGGCGAGGGTGCCGACCCAGTAGGAAATCACGGTGCCGGTTTCGGTCGGGGCCGTGAAACCCATCGAGAGCTCGACGACCCCGCCCGGCGGGGTGGCGGGAACCAGCAGTTCGGTCCGGTCCGGGCGCAGCCGCTGGCCAATCGGCAGTCGGCGGCTGCCGGCGCGCAGGAAGGCTTCAATCTGCTCGTCCCAGCACACCAGCTTGCGCTGGCGCCAGGGCGTGTTGCCGAGGTTCTGCACGCGCCAGACCTTGGTGAAGTGGCTGCCGGGCGCCACCATGGCGCCGCCGGGGTAGGTCACGTCGCGCACAAGACCGGCGCGGTCGCCTTGTTGCGGCTGAGCCAGTGCGGCATCCACCACCACGTTGGCGAACAGGCCGTCGACGAGCCAGAACGGGTGGACCCGCAAGGCTTCGGCCAGGGCCACCAGGGTGTTCACGCGCGGCATGCGGTCGTCGCCGTCACGGCCCATGTCCAGGATGGTGTAGAGCGTCTGACGGGCAATGCCCGCCCGCGCGGCCAGCGCCTTTTTGCTCAGGCCCAGCGCCAGCATGCGGGTTTCAATGCGGCGGGCCAGCTCCGAGACTGGCTCCCGTCCGGCCGGTGCATCGTTGGGCACCGGCCGCTTCGGAGGCAGGGCAGTGGGGTTCACAGGCGGTTCGTTGTGCGGCTGAAGAATCGCGAAAATTTTAATTCTAAAGAATTAAAAATTGTCCGAAGCCCGACCCGGACTTCGTGCGGATTGTCTCGATTGCCGCGATCAGGCGGGGCCAGCACCCTGCCGAATGGCGTCAGCGCGGCAGCAAAGGGCGCAGTTCGGCCCAGACATTGGCCATCATCTGGGGCTGGGCCGTCTCGTTGGGGTGGATGCGGTCGTTCTGGAACAGCTGGAGCGGATCGGCCGTGTCGGCCACGCCCTTGAGCAGGAAGGGCACCAGCCCGGTCTTTTCGGTGCGCGCCACGGTGGCGAACACCTCGCGGAAATCCTGCGCGTATCGGGCGCCGAAGTTGGGCGGGATCTCCATGCCGACGATCAGCACCTTGGCGCCCGATTCGCGCGCGGCGCGGGCCATCGCGCTCAGGTTGTCGCGCGTCATGTTCAGTGGCAGGCCGCGCAGCGCATCGTTGGCACCCAGCTCCAGAATCACCAGGGCGGGCTGGTGCTGCTTCAGCAGCGTGGGCAGGCGCGATCGGCCGCCAGCGGTGGTGTCGCCGCTGATGCTGGCGTTGACCACCTGGCCTTTGAACTTTTCCCGTGCCAGCCGCTCCTGCAAGAGGGCGACCCAGCCGCTGCCCCGCTTGAGGCCGTATTCGGCGCTCAGGGAGTCGCCGACCACCAGCACCGTGGTGCCCTGTGGGCGGGTCTGGGCCAGCGCCGGCATTCCCCAGGGGCACAAGGCCAGCGTCAGGGCGCCGGCCAGCCGGGCGTTAAAGTGACGTCGTTCCAAATCCCATCCTTTCATGGCATGAATCCTTCTTCCCTCACGACCACCGACCCGATGATCGCCGTGCAGCACGTGTCCAAGTCGGTGACCGATGCCACCGGCACGCTGGACATTCTGCGCGATGTCAGTTTCGAGCTGCTGCGCGGTGAAACGGCTGCCATCGTGGGGGCTTCCGGGTCGGGCAAGAGCACCTTGCTGTCCATCGTTGCGGGGTTGGATACGCCTTCGCGCGGAACGGTTCACATCGACGGCACCGATCTGTTCGCCCTGGACGAAGACCAGCGCGCCGCGCTGCGCGCCCAGAAAGTGGGCTTCGTGTTCCAGAGCTTCCAGCTGCTGGGCAACCTCACCGCGCTGGAAAACGTGATGCTGCCGCTGGAGCTGGCCGGCCGGCGCGACGCGCGCACGGCCGCGGCGGCCATGCTGGAGCGTGTGGGCCTGGGGCAGCGGCTGGGGCACTATCCCAAGGTGCTGTCCGGTGGCGAGCAGCAGCGGGTGGCGCTGGCACGCGCTTTTGTCGTGCGCCCGGCCGTGCTGCTGGCCGATGAACCCACGGGCAGCCTGGATTTCGCCACCGGCGAGCGGGTGATGGCGCTGATGTTCGAACTCAACCGCGAGCTGGGCACGACGCTGGTACTGGTCACGCACGACCGCGGTATCGCCGCGCGCTGCGAGCGCCGCATCACCATCGAAGCCGGGTGCGCCACGGAAGCGGCCGAGGCGGCCGCCTGAAAGATGTGCTGAACGTGTCCGCGACGGGATTCCCGCCTTCGCGGGAATGACAGACGCGGGACCCCGCGACCCGCGCAGCGGCGGAGCGTGGGGGCAAACGATCCGGTGCCGGGCCGCCCCCAGCCGGATCGGCCCCCTCGGGGGCAGCGACCCGCGCAGCGGCGGAGCGTGGGGGCGAACGATCCGGTGCCGGGCCGCCCCCAGCCGGATCAGCCCCCTCGGGGGGCAGCGACCCGCGCAGCGGCGGAGCGTGGGGGCAAACGATCCGGTGCCGGGCCGCCCCCAGCCGGATCAGCCCCCTCGGGGGGCAGCGACCCGCGCAGCGGCGGAGCGTGGGGGCAACGATAATCCGCGCATGTCTACCCCCAAAGTCCTGTTCGGCTTCCACGCGGTGGGCGTGCGCCTGAAAACCGCGCCCCAGTCCATCATCGAGGTCTACTTCGAACCCACGCGCCGCGACGCGCGCATGCGCCAGTTCCTGGACCGTGCCCGCGAAGCCGGTGTGCGCCTGATCGAGGCCGATGGGCTGCGCATCGCCAAGCTGGCCGGCAGCCATGGCCACCAGGGCGTGGCCGCGCGGGTCCAGGCGCTGGAGCAGGCGCATTCGCTCGACGATCTGCTGGAACAGCTGGAGGCCGCCGGTCAGGCGCCGCTGCTGCTGGTGCTCGACGGCATCACCGATCCACACAACCTGGGGGCTTGCCTGCGTGTGGCCGACGGTGCCGGTGCGCACGCGGTGATCGCGCCCAAGGACCATGCCGCCGGCATCAACGCCACCGTGGCCAAAGTGGCCAGCGGGGCGGCCGAAACCATGCCGTACTTCATGGTCACCAACCTGGCGCGCACGCTGGGCGAGCTGAAGGAGCGCAACATCTGGATCACCGGCACCAGCGACGACGCGCCCAAAACGCTCTACCAGGTCGATCTCAAAGGCCCGACGGCCCTGGTGCTGGGCGCCGAAGGGCAGGGCATGCGCCAGCTCACGCGCAAGACCTGCGACGAGCTCGTGAGCATTCCCATGCGCGGCGCGGTTGAGAGCCTGAACGTGTCGGTGGCTTCGGGCGTGTGCCTGTACGAGGCGCTGCGCCAGCGCGGCTGAAAGGCCCACGCCCGCCATGACCGCCACGCTTGAGACGCTGCGCCAGTGGGTGCAACAGGCGCGGCATCTGGCGGTGCTGACCGGGGCTGGCATGAGCGCCGAGTCGGGCGTGCCCACATTTCGCGATGCCCAGAGTGGCCTGTGGGCGCAGTTCAACCCGAAGGAACTGGCCACCGAAGCCGCGTTTCGCGCCGATCCCCAGCGCGTGTGGGACTGGTACCAATACCGGCGAGCGCTGATTGCCCGGGTCCAACCCAATGCCGGCCACCGGGCGCTGGCGGCGTGGGCGCAGCGGCATCCGGGACGCCTGACGCTGATCACCCAGAACGTGGACGGCCTGCACGAGCGGGCCGGTCTCGGCGAGACCATCGCCCTGCATGGTCGCATCGACGCCGACCAGTGGCTGGACCGCCCGCGCCCGTGCTGCCAGCCCGATTTTCTGGAAGACGGTCGCCCGCCACGCTGTTCCGTGTGCGGCAACCTGCGGCGGCCTGCCGTGGTCTGGTTCGGCGAGATGCTGCCAACCGAGGCCCTGGCGGCCGCCGAAACCGCTGCCCAGGCCTGCGATCTGATGCTGGTGATCGGCACCTCGGGCCTGGTGTACCCGGCTGCCGGGCTGGCCCACACGGCGCACCGCAGCGGGGCGCAGGTGGTGGTCATCAATCCCGAACCGACCGAGCTCGATACCGTGGCCCAGACCTGTTGGCGCGAACGCGCCGCACAAAGCCTGCCGGCCCTGCTGGCCGACTGAAGGCCGGCCGGCTTGCGGGGATTCACCGGATCGTCACGTCGGCACCCATAATGGCCGGGCCCGATCGGGGCTTTGTCCAGCGAGGAGTGACACATGAATCTGGTGCAGCGCGTGCAGGACATCCTGCTCAAACCCAAGTCCACCTGGCCCGTGATCGACACGGAAACCGAGGACGTGGCCACGATCTACAAGACCTACCTGGTCTACCTGGCGGCGGTTTCGGCCATCGCGACCTTCATCGGGTTCAGCGTGGTCGGCACCCACGTGATGGGTGTCAGCTTCCGGGTGCCCTTCCTGGCCGGGATCGCCAACATGGTGGTCGGGTTCGTGCTGTCGCTGGCCGTGATCTACGTGCTGGCCCTGATCGCCGATGCCCTGGCGCCCACTTTTGGCGGCCGCAAAGACCTGCTGAGCGCTTTCAAGCTGGTGGCCTACGCGTCCACGGCCGGTCTGCTCGGGGGCATCTTCAACCTCGTTCCGGCGCTGAGCATGCTCAGCCTGCTGGCCTCGCTGTATTCGATCTACCTGCTCTACACCGGCATTCCGGTGCTGATGAAGACCCCACCCGAAAAAGCGCTGGGCTACACCGCCGTGCTGGTGGTGTGCGGCATCGTGGCCGGCATCGTTCTGGGCGCGATCGGGTCTGTGTTCTCGGGCGGACCGGGGATGGCCTTCGGCTGAAACCGTCCGCCGGTCAGACCCAGCCCAGGGCGCCCAGCAGGGCGCCGGTGCCGATCAGCC
This sequence comes from Hydrogenophaga electricum, assembly GCF_030160815.1. Lineage (NCBI taxonomy): Bacteria > Pseudomonadati > Pseudomonadota > Betaproteobacteria > Burkholderiales > Comamonadaceae > Hydrogenophaga > Hydrogenophaga electricum. The sequence goes on from NZ_BSPB01000012.1 coordinate 54,499, forward strand.
ACAGCAGGTGGATGCGCGTGCGCCACACCAGCACGATCGACACGGCGGTCAGCAACCACAGGCGCCAGTCCCGCGCCGGCTGGTTGTGGGTCGCGCTGAGCAGCCAGCCGGTGGCGATCAGCAGGGCGATCACGATCGGTGCCATGCCGGTCTTGAAGGCGCGCACCGAGCGCAGTTCGCGGTTGCGGTGGGCCCAGCGGGTGGCGGTGTAGGTCAGCACCGAAGACGGCAGCATGATCGCCACCAGGCTCAGTGCCACGCCCATCAGGGCCAGGCCCCAGGCGGGCCAGCCGGCGGCCGGACCCCCGCCCGCGTTGAGGCCGAGGTTCCAGCCGAGCAGGGCGACGAACAGCACGTTCGGACCCGGGGCGGCCTGCGAGATCGCGATCGACGAGGTGAACTGCGCGTCGGTCAACCAGCCTTGCTGGCCGACCAGGTAACGGTGCATGTCGGGGGCCGTGGTGATGGCGCCGCCCACGGCCAGCAGCGAGAGCGAGGCCAGGTGCTGGCACAGGGCCAGCCAGTCGCCGGGGGTCAGGGTGATCGTCATGAGCGGGGCTCCGGCTGGCGCCCGAGCACGCGATAAGCCCACAGGCAGGCCACGCCGCCGATGCCCAGCAGGACCCAGATCAGGGGCCAGCGCAGCAGCGCAATGGCCACGAAGGTCAGGGCGGCCAGGGCGATGCACGTGGCCAGGCCCAGCGCATTCTTGTCCAGGGCCGCGATGAGCTTGATGCCGGTGGCGGTCACCAGGCCGGCGGCCACGGCGCCCATGCCGCGCAGCGCGCCCTGGGCGGCGGCGGTGTCGGCCACGCTGCCGTAGAGCGCGGCCATCAGCAGCACCAGACACAGGGGGGCAGCCAGCATGCCGGCCAGTGCGGCCAGTGCGCCCGAAAGGCCGAAGAACCGGTCACCGATCATGAGCGAGAGATTCACCACATTCGGGCCGGGCATGATCTGGGCCACGGCCCAGTCCTCCAGGAACTGCTCGCGCGTGAGCCAGCGTTTCTTCTCGACCAGCTCGCGCTGCACGATCGCCAGCACCCCGCCGAATCCCTGCAGGGCCAGCCAGGTGAAGGACAGAAACAGGTCGGAGCGGGAGCGGGGAACCAAGGGGCCGGAATCGGCGTGGGGGGCGGTGGGCTGGCGAGGGGGCATGGTGCGGTGGCGGGGTCGCAGCGGATTATCGCGGTGCCACGGATGCGCTGGTGGGCGGTTGCGCAATGGCACCACAGCCTGTGGGTGCCTGCACGGGCAGCCCGGAAGCGCCGGGCCGGACCGCGTTGCGGCATACCCGGACCGAAGGCTGCCGCTCGCCCACCGATCCGGCACAGGCCCTGCGGATGAAGGAATCCTGGAGGCGATGCGCGAGCCCGGGGCGCGTGGCGGGCTCGCGTCGGTGGGCGTCCGGGCCGGTCTCAGACCGACATGCCGCCCGAGACTTCGATCACCGCGCCGTTGATGTAGCTGGCCTCGTCGCTGGCGAGGAATGCGTAGACGTTGGCGATCTCTTCGGGCTGGCCAAGGCGCTTGAGCGGCACGCGGTGCTCCATCTCCTGGATCACCTTCTCGGGGATGGTGCTCAGGATGGGCGTGCTGATGAAGCCAGGGGCGACTGCGTTGACGCGCACGCCCTTGGGGCCGAGTTCGCGGCTCCAGGTCTTGGTGAAACCGATCACGCCGAACTTGGTGGCGGCGTAGTTGGTCTGGCCGAAGTTGCCGTAGATGCCGACCACCGACGAGGCGTTGAGGATCACGCCGCTGCCCTGCGCGGTCATGGTGTCGGCCACGGCCTGCGCGCAGTGGAAGACCCCGCGCAGGTTGACGTCGATCACCTTGTCGAACTGTTCCAGCGTCATCTTCTGCAGGCGCGCGTCCTGCGTGATGCCGGCGTTGTTGACCAGCACATCGATGCGGCCAAAGCGCTCTTTCACCTGCGCGACCACGGCGTCGACCATCTCGCGCTGGGTCACGTCCATCACGAAGCCCACGGCGGTGGCGCCTTCGGCCTGGCATTGTTTGACGGCCTCGTCGACCGCCGCCTGCTTCACATCGCAGACGACGACGGTGGCGCCTTCGCGCGCGAACTTCAGGGCCGTGGCCAGGCCGATGCCTTGAGCGGCGCCGGTGATGAGGGCGATTTTTCCTTCGAGTCGTTTCATGAGTCAGTACTGGGGTTGGTGTTGACGCAACGCGGCTTTCACCGCGTCCGCGAGTATGAAGCCGCTGCCATGGCGGGCGGCCAGCGCGGCGCAGCGCGCCTCGAAGGCCTCGATACCCTGGCCATAGATGAACTGCAGCGCACCGCCGGTCCAGGCTGGGAAGCCGATGCCGAAGATGGAGCCGATGTTGCCGTCGTGCACGCTGGTGAGCACACCTTCGGCCAGGCAGCGTGCGGTTTCGACGGCCTGGCGGTAGAGCAGGCGGTCTTTCACGTCTTGCAGGTTCCATTCGACGCCCGGCTTTTCGTAGAGCGCCTGGAGCTGCGGCCACAGATGTTTCTTGCCGCCTTCGGGGTAGTCGTAGAAGCCGCCGCCGCCCGCACGGCCCGGGCGGCGGTGCTGCTTGACCATCTGCTCGACCAGGGTCTCGCCCGGTGTCGCGACGTACTGCCGGCCTTCCTTCTGGAAGTCGAGGCGGGTCTGTTCCAGCACGTGCACCGACAGGCTGAGCGCGGTTTCGTCCAGCACCGCCAGCGGCCCGACCGGCATGCCGGCCTGCATGGCGGCGTTCTCGATCACTGGCGCCGGGATGCCTTCGCCCAGCATGGCGGCGCCTTCCATCACGAAGGTGCCGAAGGTGCGGCTGGTGTAGAAGCCGCGCGAGTCGTTGACGACGATGGGCAGCTTGCCCAGCGCCTGCACGTAGTCGTAGGCGCGGGCGATGGTTTCATCGTCGGTGCCCTTGCCGCGGATGATCTCGACCAGCTTCATCTTGTCGACCGGGCTGAAGAAGTGGATGCCGACGAACTTGGCTGGCTTGGCGCTGGCCTGGGCCAGGCCGGAGATGGGCAAGGTGGAGGTGTTGCTGGCGAAGAAACCACCTTCGGCCAGCATGGGTTCGGCTTCTTTCGTCACCATGGCCTTGAGCTCGCGCTGCTCGAACACGGCTTCGATGATCAGGTCGCAGCCTTTGAGGCCGGCGGCGCTGGCGGTGGGCGTGATGAGGTTCAGGATGCCTTGTTGCTTCTCGGCGCTCATCTGACCCTTGTCGACCCGCTTCTGCGTGAGCCTGGCGGTGTAGCCCTTGCCCTTCTCGGCGGCTTCCAGGCTCACGTCCTTGAGCACGGTGGCGATGCCGCGGGTGGCCTGCGCGTAGGCGATGCCCGAGCCCATCATGCCGGCGCCCAGGATGCCGACCTTCTTCGGCTGGTACTTCGCCACATCCTTCGGCCGCGACTGACCGCCCTTGATGGCGTTCATGTTGAAGAAGAAGGTGTTGATCATGTTGCGCGCCACGTTGCCGGTCATCAGCCCGGCGAGGTAGCGGCTTTCCACGCGCATGGCGGTGTCGAAGTCGACCATCGCGCCCTCGACCATCGCGGCCAGCGCGGCTTCCGGCGCCGGGTAGAGGCCGCGCGTCTTCTGCTTGAGCACGGCGGGCGCCACGCTCAGCAAGCCCGCGATCTTGGGGTTGCTCGGCGTGCCGCCGGGCATCTTGTAGTCTTTGCGGTCCCAGACGTGGGTGCAGGCCTCGGGCTTGCCCTGGGCGGCTTCGATGTAGGCCAGCGCTTTGGGCATCAGTTCCTCAGGCGAGGCGACCAGCTCGTGCACCAGGCCCAGCTTGAAGGCCTCTTCGGGGCCGAACAGCTTGCTTTCCAGGATGTAGGGTTGCGCCGCCATCAGGCCGAGCATTCGCGTCATCTTGGTGATGCCGCCAGCGCCGGGAATCAGGCCCAGTGTGATCTCGGGCAGGCCGAAGCTGATCTTCGGGTTGTTGACAGCGACGCGGTGGTGACCGAGCAGCGCCACTTCCCAGCCGCCGCCGAGCGCCGCACCGTTGAGGCAACTCACCACCGGCACGCCCAGGGTCTCGATGGTGCGGAAGTGCTTCTTCATGCGCTCGATCTCGCCGAACACGCGCGGCCCGTCCGCCTCGGTCGAGCGCATCACGCCCTTGAGGTCGGCGCCGGCGAAGAAGGTGCTCTTGGCGGAAGCCAGCGCTATGCCCTTGATCTGTGCGCGGTCCGTGACGAGTTGTGCGGTGACCGCGCCCAGATCGTCCTGCCACTGCAGGCACATGGTGTTGACGGGCGAGCCCTGCTCGTCGAAGGTGATGGTCGCAATGCCGTTGGCGAGTTCGTAGCGGATGGTTTGGGTGATCATGGTGCTTTCTCCGCTTTCGATCAGATCCGTTCAACGATGGTGGCAATGCCCATGCCGCCGCCGACGCAGAGGGTCGCCAGTCCGTAGCGCTTGCCGGTCCGGTGCAACTCGTCGATCAGGGTGTTCAGAATCATGGCGCCCGTGGCGCCCAGCGGGTGGCCCAAGGCGATGGCGCCGCCGTTGACGTTGACCTTCTGATGCGGCACCCCCATTTCCTGCATGAACTTCATGGGCACGGCGGCAAAGGCCTCGTTGACCTCGAACAGGTCGATCTGGTCGATGCTCAAGCCGGCCTTGGCCAGCGCCTTGCGCGCCGCCGGCATGGGGCCGGTGAGCATGATGGTCGGGTCGGCGCCCGACAGTGCTGCGGCGACGATGCGGGCGCGCGGCGTGAAACCGTGGGTCTTGCCGGCGGCTTCGCTGCCGATCAAGATGGCGGCCGCGCCGTCGACGATGCCGGACGAGTTGCCCGCATGGTGCACGTGGTGGATGCGCTCGACCTGCGGGTAGCGTTGCAGCGCCACGCTGTCAAAGCCCATGGCGCCCAGTTGCTCGAAGGCGGGCTTGAGCCCGGCCAGGCCTTCCATCGTCGTACCCGGCTTGATGAACTCGTCTTTTTCCAGGATGGTCAGGCCCATCTTGTCCTTGACCGGCACGACCGAGCGGTCGAAGTGGCCGGAGTCGCGCGCGGCGGCGGCGCGCTTCTGCGATTCGAGTGCGAAGGCGTCGACGTCCTCGCGGCTGAAGCCGCTGAGCGTGGCGATCAGGTCGGCGCCGATGCCTTGCGGCACGAACAGGGTGGCGCTGTGGGTTTCAGGGTCTTGTGCCCAGGCGCCGCCGTCCGAACCGATGGGCACGCGGCTCATGCTTTCCACGCCGCCAGCCACCACCAAGTCTTCCCAGCCGCTGCGCACCTTCATGGCCGCCATGTTCACGGCCTCCAGGCCCGAGGCGCAGAAGCGGTTGAGCTGCACGCCGGCGCACTGCCAGTCCCAGCCGGCCTTGAGGGCCGCGACCTTGGGAATCACCGAACCCTGTTCGCCGATGGGCGAGACCACGCCCATGACCACGTCGTCCACGGCTGCCGTGTCCAGGTCATTGCGTTTCTGAAGCTCGGTCAGCAGGCTGGCGAGCAGGTTGATCGGCTTGACTTCGTGCAGGCTGCCGTCCTTCTTGCCCTTGCCGCGCGGGGTGCGGATGGCGTCGTAGACGAAGGCTTCGCTCATGGTGTCTCCTCGGGGATGGGACCGGATGGTCTGGACGATCGGATCAGTATAGACTTTTGCCAAGCAATCGCTTTGTGAAAATCAACCCCCATCGTCCTGAAGGTGACACCATGATTCCCCGCACCCTGTTCAACGCCGACCACGAAGCTTTTCGCGACAGCTTTCGCCGCTTTGTCGAGAAGGAGGTCAGCCCGTTCCACGATAACTGGGAGGAGCAAGGCTTTGTGGATCGCGAAGTCTGGCGCAAGGCCGGAGAAAACGGCTTTCTGTGCATGACCATGCCCGAGGCCTACGGCGGTGCTGGTGCCGACCGGCTGTATTCGGTGGCGCAGATGGAAGAGATCGCGCGCGCCGGCGTGAGCGGCATCGGCTTCGGCCTGCACAGCGAGATCGTGGCGCCGTACATCCTGCACTACGGTACCGAGGCGCAGAAACAGAAATACCTGCCGCTGCTGGCCACGGGCGAGATGGTCGGCGCCATCGCGATGAGCGAGCCGGCTGCCGGCAGCGACCTGCAAGGCGTGAAAACCACGGCCATCCGGCAGGCCGATGGCAGCTACCTGCTCAACGGCAGCAAGACCTTCATCACCAACGGCTGGCACGCCGATCTGGTGATCGTGGTCGCCAAGACCGATCCGGCCGCGGGCGAGCAACGGGGAGGAAAGGGCACCAGCCTGCTGTTGGTCGAGCAGGGCATGGAAGGCTTCAGCAAGGGCAAGCGCTTGAAGAAGCTGGGCATGAAGGCGCAGGACACCTCCGAGCTGTTCTTCGACAACGTGAAGGTGCCGGCCGAGAACCTGCTGGGGGGCGCCGCGTTCGAGGGCCGCGGTTTCATCTGTCTGATGGAGCAGTTGCCGTGGGAGCGGCTGCAGATCGCGATTGGCGCCGTCGCTTCGGCACAGGCCGCCATCGACTGGACGGTGCAGTACGTGAAGGACCGCAAGGTGTTCGGCCAGCCGGTGGCGAACTATCAGAACACCCGTTACACCCTGGCCGAGCTGCAGACCGAGGTGCAGGTGGCGCGCGTGTTCGTGGACAAGTGCTGCGAACTGGTGTGCGAAGACAAGCTCGACACCGCCACCGCCAGCATGGCCAAGTACTGGTGTTCCGACCTGCAGTGCAAGGTGATGGACGAGTGCGTGCAACTGCACGGCGGCTACGGCTACATGTGGGAATACCCGATCACCCGGGCGTATGCCGACGCGCGCGTGCAGCGCATCTACGGTGGCACCAACGAGATCATGAAAGAGGTGATCTCGCGCGGTATGGGCCTGGGCGGACGCTGAAGATGATGCAGAAGGTTAACGCCGGGTAAACAGGCGGAAAAGGCGTGTAAGCCTGCAACCGGCCGATGGGGTGCCGGCCTATGATCGCGGCACGGCCTCGGGGAACCCGCCGGCAGGCGGCGTGGTCCAAGAGGCATTCAAGGAGAACAAGATGAACCTTCGAACCCTTCCGCTTCGCCATGGGGTGCTCGCCGTGTCCGCCGCGCTGGCGCTGGCCGGTTGCGGCACCATGGGCGGGCCCAATGAACAGTCTGGCGCCATCGTCGGCGGCGTGCTCGGCGGCGCCGTCGGCTCTCAGGTGGGTGGCGGCAGCGGCCGCATCGTGGCCACCGTGATCGGCACCATGATCGGGGCCAACATCGGTGCCAACGTGGGCCGGTCCATGGACGCCAATGACCGCTCCCGGGCAGCCTACGCGTTCGAGACCGCGCGCACCGGGCAGCCGACGGGCTGGGTGAACCCCGATACGCGCAACGAATACAACGTCACGCCCACGCGCACCTACGAGCAGAACGGCGCGCCCTGCCGCGAATACACCATGCATGCCCGCGTGGGGGGCCAGCCCGACACGGTGTACGGCACCGCTTGCCGGCAACCGGATGGCAGCTGGCGCGTGGCCAACTGACCGCCCGGGAGCACGCTCCGGCCGGCTTTCAGGGCAGCCGGATGTGTGCGGCCAGCGGCACGCCTTCGGGCACTTCGTAATCAGCGACCACCCAGGCCCGGCCCGGGTGGTCGCTCGCGTCTGTGAACAGCGCGCGCAGGCAGCGCATGGACGGCCCGTCCAGCGCGGCAAAGGGCTGGTCGATCAGCGTCAGTGTGGCGCCGGAGGCGAACCCCGCCGTCAGCCAGACCTTGCGCCGGCTGCCGGCCGAGAGCATGTACAGCGGCTTGTCCAGGTGCGGGGCGAGCGCGAAGTCCTCGCTCAGTGCCTCGACGGCATCGGCCGAAAAGCGCGGCCACACCTGGGCCTGCCGGTCCCAGAACTGGCGCGGGCTCAGCGCATCGTGGGCCTCGGTGGCCGGGTCGATCCAGAACACCTGACGGCGCCAGGCGGCCGGATCGCCGTCCGGACTGCACCAGGCGCCGTCGGCCCACAGAGCGATGCGGCCGGCTTGCGGCACCAGGTCGCCGGCCAGCAGGCGCAGCAGGGAGGTCTTGCCGCAGCTTTCGTCGCCAGTGACGAAGCTCACGCCAGCGGGAAGGCGCAGGTCGCGCCCTGCCAGCAGCGGGGGCTGGCCGGGCCAGCCGAACTGCAGGCCCTGGGCGTGCAGCAGAAGCGGCGCTTCGGTGCGGGGGTGATCGGGGGATGGCATCATGCCCGCCACCCTAACACTTCGGCACGGCGCGGGCCCTTGGCACGCGCGGCCGAGCGGCCTTCTGCATGACCCCTCCGGCCCCTTCGCCCCTGAGTTACCGGCCCGATGTCGACGGGCTGCGCGCCGTGGCCGTGCTGGCGGTGCTGCTGCACCACGCCTGGCCCGCGCGTTTCGCCGGCGGGTTCATCGGGGTCGACATCTTTTTCGTCATCTCGGGTTATCTGATCAGCGGCATCGTGCTGGGGCAACTGGCGCACGGCCGCTTCAGCTTCCGGGATTTCTACGTCCGTCGCATCCGCCGCATTTTCCCGGCGCTGGCGCTGGTGCTGGCGGCCGTGCTGGTCTTTGGCGCGTGGTGGCTGACACCGGCCGACTACGCGGCGTTGGGCCGGCATGTGGCGGCCGGGGCGCTGTTCGTGGCGAACCTGGCCTACTGGCGCGAAGCGGGCTACTTCGACGCTGCGTCGGCGGCCAAGCCGCTGCTGCACCTGTGGTCGCTGGCCATCGAGGAGCAGTTCTACCTGCTGTGGCCGCTGGCGCTGTGGGCCTTGTGGCGCGGAGCCCGGGGCGCGGGGGCGGCGCGCACCGGGTGGTGCATCGTAGGCCTGGGGCTGCTGTCGTGGGGCTTCAACCTGTGGCTGGTGCGCACCGACATGGCGGCCGCGTACTTCCACCCGTTCGGGCGGTTCTGGGAGCTGATGGTCGGGGCCTGGCTGGCGGCCCGGCAGGTGGCGCGGCCGGCGCGTGCCGCCACCGGCTGGCGACAGCACGCCCTGGCCGCGACCGGGGTGGCGCTGCTGGTGCTGGCCTTCGTGCAGATCCATCCGGAGCGGCGCTTCCCCGGGGGCTGGGCGGTGTTGCCCTCGCTGGGCACGGCGCTGCTGATCGCGGCCGGGCCGCACGCCTTTGTGAACCGCTGGCTGCTGGCGTGGCGGCCGATGGTCGCGATCGGGCTGGTCAGCTATCCCCTGTATCTCTGGCACTGGCCGTTGCTGGTCGGGGCCCGCCTGCGCTATGGCGACGACGCCGGGTCCGCCGTGCTGACCGCGGCACTGCTGCTTAGCGGGCTGCTGGCGGTGTTGACCTGGCGCTGGGTGGAGCGGCCGATTCGCCGCGGCGGCGAGGGGGGCCGGTGGCGCACGCCGGTGACCACCGCCTTGCTGGGCGGCATGGCAGCGCTGGCGGCCGCCGGACTCTGGGTGCAGCAGCAGCGGGGCTTTGAGGAACGCTTTCCGCCGGTGGTGCGCGCCATGACCGCACAGGGCGGATCGGCCGTGGTCACGCGCGGCTGGCGCTATCACGACTGCATTCTCGACTTCCGCGTGCCGCCTTCCGACTACAAACCCTTCTGCATCGAAGAGCGGCGGCCGCTGCTGTTCATCTGGGGCGACTCGCACGCGTCGTCGCTCTACCCGGGTTTCAAGGCCTTGCAGGACAGCGGGGCCTGGCGCTTCGGCATCGCCGAGCGCGCGGGGGCGGTGTGTCCGCCGATCCTGGGCGCCGATCCGCGCCCCGGTTGCCGGGCGCTCAACGACGACAACCTCCGCGCGATCCGTGCCGCGCGGCCCGACATCGTGCTGCTCTACGCCTGGTGGCACCATGCGCGCTATCAGCTTGACGGGCTGGAGGCCACGGTGCAGGCCTTGCGTGCGGCCCGGGTGCCGCGCATCGTGCTGCTGGGCCCGACGCCCGACTGGCAGCAACCCCTGCCGCAGGTGCTGCTGGACGCCTGGAAGCGGGGGCCGTTCTCGCAGCCGCCACCGCTGCGCCTGCCGCTGGGGCAGGACGGCCCGGTGCGCGCGGTGACCGAACAACTGCGCCAGCGCGCGGCGGCCATGGGCATCGACTTCATCGACGGCCTGGCCGTGTTCTGCGACGCCCAGGGCTGCCTGACCCGGGTGGGTGACGCTGCGAAGGAGCCGCTGAGCTACGACTACGGCCACCTGTCGCTGGAAGCGGTGCAGGTGTTCGTGGCCCGCATCGCGCCGCAGGTGTTCGGCCCGTCAGGGCAGCCGCGTCAGTGACGCAGAGGAATCAATAGATCACATACGGCTGCCGGGCTTCGCGCCAGGCCGCTTCATCGGGCTGGGCGATGGCGTCCAGATCGGCCGCGCTGGTGGCGGGGTTGTCGACCCACTCGCGCAGCGCCGGCCCGCCGTTGATGAGGTCGATGGCCAGCCGGTCGGTTTCGTATTCGTAGGGGAAGTCGCGCCACAGCGGGTAGTCCGGCGCCTGCGCCCGCAGCGCCTTGAAGGCCAAGGCTTGCAGGCGCCACGGCTGGAAAGCGCCGTGGTCGTAATGCAGCGGGTCTTCCACGTGGATCTGCACGCCCGCGCAAAGCTGGCCCGCGTGTTTGTGGAAGGTCGGCTCGAACCAGCACGGGCGCAGCCGGCAGCCAGCCAGCCACTGCGGGGCGATGCGTTGCATGTCGGCCAGCAGGCGGGTGGTGTCGAGGCCGGGCGCGCCGAACAGTTCGAGCGGGCGCGTGGTGCCCCGGCCTTCGCTCAGCGTCGTGCCTTCGAGCATCACCGTGCCGGCGTAGGCGCGCGCCATCCAGAGGTTGGCGGCGTTGGGGCTGGGATTGACCCAGGTTCTGTCTACCGGCCAGCCGAAGCCGGGGCCGGCGTCGGGCAGCCAGCCGTCCATGGCGATGACGCGGTATTCCAGATCCAGCTTGAGCTGGGCGATGAACCAATGGCCGAGTTCGCCCATGGTCATGCCGTGGCGCATCGGCATCGGGCCGGCGCCGACGAAGCTTTCCCAGCCTGGGCGCAGCAGCGTGCCTTCCACCGGCCGGCCGGCCGGGTTGGGGCGGTCCAGCACCCACACCGCCTTGCCGTGTGTCGCCGCCGCTTCCAGCACGTAGCGCAGCGTGGTGATGAAGGTGTAGATGCGGCAGCCCAGGTCTTGCAGGTCGACCAGCAGCACGTCGAACGTGTCCATCATGGCGTCGGTGGGGCGGCGCACCTCGCCATACAGGCTGAACACCGGGACGCCGAGCACGGGGTCGGTGAAGTCGGGCGACTCCACCATGTTGTCCTGCTTGTCGCCGCGCAGACCGTGTTGCGGGCCGAAGGCTGCGCTGAGCCGCACATCGGGCAGGGCGGCCAGCGCGTCCAGCGAATGGGTCAGCTCGCGCGTGACCGAGGCCGGGTGGGCGAGCAGGGCGACGCGGCGGCCGGCGAGCGGGGCGCGCAGCGCGGGGTCCTGGAGGAAACGTTCGATACCGAATTGCATGGCGAGATCAGGCTCAGGCGGCGTGGACGGGCAGGCGCAGCGTGCGTCCGGCCGGGTGGTGGAAGTCGGGGCGGGGCGCCGGGTGGTGCAGCGCCCAGTGGCTCAGGTGGCCGTCGGTGGTTTCGATCACGGCGCTCAGTCCCCAGCAGCGCACATCGCCGGCGTCGCCCGGCAGGGCGTCCAGCGGCAGGTGCACGTCAAGCGTCCAGCGCCGGCGCAATGTGGTGATGTCCATGGCCGGCCGGGCGGGGCCGGCCTGCTGCTCGGCCGGCAGATCACGCACGCGCTCCTGGCTGAAGCGGTAAGCCGCCCATTGGCCCGAAGGGGAGAAATTGAATTCTCGGTAGGCCGCGGCGCCTTCCAGCGCCACAAAGGCCTCGAAGCAGGTGTGCTGCCAGAGCCCGTCGGCCGGGCCCGGGCCGGACACGGGGGCGGGCATGCGCACGCGGACGCAGTCGCCCGCCAGCACGTACCGCAGGCCGATACCCGGGGCACCCGCATGCAGCCGGGGCGCGAGGCTGACCGACAGCCTCAGCGGCACGGGGCAGGGGTGCGCCGGGTGGGCGTCGAGGTGGCATGTCGCCGGGATGGTCAGGGGCTGGCTCATGGGATGGCGCGAACGGGCACCGCATTCTGACAGCAAGGCCATCGCCGGCCGAGGCGGCCGCGTGGCGCCGAGCCCCTGGCCGGCAACCACCCGCAAGGTGTGACCGTCCGTGTTTCCGTGTGGGGGCGTGTTACGTAACGAAATCTATTTTCGCGTTGCCTGGGGTGTGTGATGCCTTGGAAATCAAGGGGTTGCGCGCGTGTGCCGGAATAAATCAGGGGCGCGAACGCATGGCATTCAATTTGCTCCCTGTGACAGAGTGCATCTTCCCATGGTTGGGCGTAACGCCTGGTTAACACGCCAGGTCAACGGGTATCGCCCATTGTTCGTTGGACTGGAAGCAAAGTGATCATCATGGACTTGGATCGACCTCTTTATGTCTCGTTGGCCACCCTGATGGGCCATGGCGATAGCCAGGATTTCGCCGATGGCGAACCGGGATTTCACGATTCCGAATTGACGCCGCTGAAACACATGGATTTCTCCCTGATGAGCCGTTCCGATTTCATGGAATTGGCGCGGCTGGCGGAATCGTCGCTGAATGTGAACAACATCATGGGAGCCCTGATCAGCATGGCGCGGTCTGGCTGGGGGCTTCGCATTCCCGGGCTGCTGATCGACATGCGGCTGCGCGCCTCGACGGCCGACCGCCAGCGCTTGGTGAAAGCGGTGAAAAACCTGCTCGAACACCATGTGCGGGTGGTGCTTGTGGACGGTGATGGCTATTGCGTGAATTTGTCCGAACTGGACGAATTTTGCACATCGCGCGATTTCGTCGACATGTATATGGGGGGCATTTTTTCGGCCCATTGGAGTTTTTCCCTGGCGCCCAAGGTTTCGGCGGTCTGGAATTGATGATTTTCTGTCGTGGGCTTGCGGTGATGCCGACAGGTCGGTGTTCTGTTACCCACTCGGTGTTTCCGGTGTTACGTAACGCGCCATCCCTTGATCCCGTTCGGGGCGATGAACCCGGCGTCTGAGGTCGATATCGGTGGTGTGGCTTCATAAGAATCAAAGACTTGCGTGGGCTGCCGGTGCTGCCGAAGCCCGGAGAAAAACGGGCATAGCGCTTGCAATTGCAGAGGGGAACCGTGGTGCGGTTGCCGTCTGGTGGGTGTTTATCGGTCTCCTGATTTCCAGAAATTCAGGGATATCCCTTTCTCTTGGCCGGCGACCGCTTTTGTATTGAATCTCCAACTACCTTGAGGGTGTCATGATCCAGTCAACATCGAATCTGTCCGGAAGCTCGCCGCTTGCACCGATGCCGGAAATCACACAGCTGGCGCAAGCGTCTTCGGGCAGCGGCACCAGCGCTGGAATGCCCCTTGTGTCGTCGGCCGGTGCCCAGCCCGTCGGCACCATCTCGCAAGCCACCCGTGGCGTCGAGATCGTGCGCGACGGACAGCGCATCGCCGTCGAGGGTGCGCAGCCCCTGATGGTCGGTGACCGGGTGATCGTTCCCGAAGGTGGCCAGGCAGCGGTGGCTTTTCAGGGCACGGGCGCCAATCAGGCACCGCTGACCGGCACCCTGAAGAGCGGCACCGACGCCACGATTTCTGCGGTCAGGCTGCCCAACGGCATCGAGCAGGTGTCGGTGGATCTGGCGGCGGGCGATCTGGAGGTGTACCAGGATGGCTCGGCGGAAGCGGCAGCGCTGCTTGTAAAAAAGAGCGTGCCGGCCATGGGCGGCGGTCTGGGTCTCGGCGAGTTCGCCCTCGGTGCCCTGGGTGTGGGCGCCCTGGCCAGCCTGTTGAACGACGACGATGACAACGCGACGGATGGCGATGCTGACGCCGACGCGGATGCCGACGCGGATGCCGATGCCGATGCCGATGCCGATGCCGATGCTGACGCTGACGCTGATGCTGATGCTGATGCTGATGCTGATGCTGATGCTGATGCTGATGCTGATGCTGATGCTGATGCTGATGCTGATGCTGATGCTGATGCTGATGCTGATGC
>NZ_BSPB01000012.1:68557-83213 GCF_030160815.1 Hydrogenophaga electricum
TGCCGATGCCGATGCCGATGCCGATGCCGATGCCGATGCCGATGCCGATGCCGATGCCGATGCCGATGCCGATGCCGATGCCGATGCCGATGCCGATGCCGATGCGGATGCGGATGCGGATGCGGATGCCGACGCTGATGCGGATGCGGATGCTGACGCGGATGCTGACGCGGATGCCGACGCCGACGCCGATGCGGACGCGGATGCTGACGCCGACGCCGATGCGGACGCCGACGCCGATGCGGATGCCGACGCCGATGCGGATGCCGACGCCGATGCGGATGCCGACGCGGATGCGGATGCCGACGCCGATGCCGATGCTGACCAGTTGCTGGATCCAGGCACCTCAGCCGTGGATGGCCTGGTCGACGCGCTGGACGACGCCCTCGGCCTGGGTGGCGCCCTGGGGCCGGCGGTCGAGACCGTGGGCGGCCTGACCGGCCTGCTCAACGACGCGCTCGCGCCCCTGGTGGGCGGCGAATTCACGCCCGATGACCCGAACGGCCTCGATCCGGTCGACGACACCGTGAGCGATGTGGCGAACACGCTGGGCGGCCTGCTCGCTCCCGTGGTGGACGGTTTGCTGGGCAGCGGCGCCACCAGCGAACTGCTGGGCGACGTGGCCGGGCAGGTCGACTACGTGACCGATGCCATCGTCAACCTGCTGGACGACCAGGGCCTGCTCGGCAACCTGCTCTCCGGCCTGGGGCTGGGCGGTCTGACCAGTGGCCTGCTCGCGGAGGGCGGTGCCGTGGAAGGCCTGCTGGACCCGCTGCTGGGTGACCAGGGCCTGGTCACCGGCCTGCTGGCCGATGAAGGGCTGGTCGGCGGGCTGTTGGCCGACGAAGGCCTGGTGGGTGGCCTGCTCGCAGAAGACGGTCTGGTCGGCGGCCTGCTGGCCGAAGAGGGGCTGGTGGGTGGTTTGTTGGCCGAGGACGGCCTGGTCGGCGGTCTGCTCGGCGAAGACGGTCTGGTGGGTGGCTTGCTGGGCGGGCTGCTCGGCGGTGTGCTGGGCGAACAAGGCCTGGGCGGCGCCGTGCTGGGGAACGACGGTCTTGTGGGGGGCTTGCTGGTGGAAGACGGCCTGCTGGGCGGCCTCGTGGCGGAAGGCGGCCCGGTCGACGGGCTCCTGGGTGACGCGGGACTGGTCGATGGCCTGACGGGTGGTTTGCTCGGCGAAGGCAATCCCCTGGATGGCCTGCTCGGTGGGGATCTGCTCGGCGGCCTGCTGGGTGGGGGCGGCGAGGTGCCAGAAGGGGCGATGGCCCTGCTCGACCCGGTGGACAGCCTGGCGGGCAATCTGAGCGGTGTGGTCGCCGGCCTGCCGGTGGTCGGTGACACCCTGTCCGGCGTGCTGGCGCCCGTGGCCCCGCTGGTCGATGGCGTCACCGATCTGGGCAGTGGCCTGCTGGCCCCGGTGGTCGGTGCCGGCTTCGAGCCCAACGACCCGAACCTGCTCGATCCGGTGGACGCGGTCGTCGGCACCGTGGCGGACACCGCCGGTGGCCTGGTGGCTCCCCTGGTCGATGGCCTGCTCGGGGCGGGCACCACCGCCGCCGTGCTGGACCCGGTGGGTGCGCAGCTCGACTTCGTGACCGATGGGGTGGCCAACGTGGTGGACGGCGTGCTCGGCGGCGACCTGCTGGGCGGTGTGCTGGGTGACGGCAACCCGCTGGGCGGCCTGCTCGGCGGTGACCTGCTGGGTGGTGTGCTGGGTGACGGCAACCAGCTGGACGGTCTGCTTGGCGGTGACCTGCTGGGCGGTGTGCTGGGTGATGGCAATCCGCTGGACGGTCTGCTTGGCGGTGACCTGCTGGGCGGTGTGCTCGGTGATGGCAACCCGTTGGACGGTCTGCTCGGCGGCGACCTGCTGGGTGGTCTGCTCGGCGGCGGGACCACGCCGGGTGAGGGGGCGGCCCTGCTCGACCCTGTGGACGGCCTGGCCGGCAACGTGGTCGACGTGGTGTCGGCGCTGCCGGTGGCGGGTGCGCTGCTGGAAGGCGTGGCCACCGCCGTGGCGCCCGTGGTCGACGGCGTGACCGATCTGGGCAGCGGTCTGCTGGCGCCCGTGCTGGGCGAAAGCTTCACGGCCGACAGCCCGAACACGCTGGACCCGGTGGACGGTCTGGTGGGCACGGTGGTCGGCACCGTCGGTGGCGTGGCCGAACCCCTGGTCGACAGCGTGCTCGGCGACGGCGCCACCGCCGGTTTGGTGGAACCGGTGCTGACCCAGGTTGACTACCTGACCGACGGCGTGGCCAACGTGGTGGACGGTGTGCTGGGTGGCGATCTGCTCGGCGGTGGTTTGCTGGGTGGCGACCTTCTGGGTGGGGATCTGCTCGGTGGCGATCTGCTGGGCAGCATCACGCAGCCGATCACCAGCCAGAACGACGGCGCTACCACCGGCCTGTCGCTTGGTGGGCTGCTGTCCAACACCCTGCTGGCGGCCTGAACGCGCCTTTCCTGAAACCCTTCCGGCGCCTGGCGCCGGAAGCCATCGGCCATCCCGACATGAAAACGCCTCTTCTTCTTTGGTCCGGCATCGCGGTGCTGCTCGGCGGCTGCGCCAGCGTCTCGCGCGATGGCAGCGACCAGCAGGCCTATTACTACGCCTACAAACCCCAGACTGTGGCGGCGCCCCAGGTGCTGCCCCTGCAGGCACCGCCGGCCGCCGCACCCGGCCGGGGGCCGGCGGATGTGGCGCACATCGTGTACTTCGGCTTCGACCAGTGGCATGTCGAGGCCCGGTACCAGGGTGTGGTGGCCCAGCACGGGGCCTACCTGCGCGCCCATCCCCAGCGCAAGGTGTTCCTCGAAGGCCACACCGACGAGCGCGGCGGCACCGAGTACAACCTCTCGCTGGGCCAGCGGCGCGCGGAAGCGGTGCGCAGCGAATTGCGGCGCCTGGGTGTGGCCGACCAGCAACTGGAGGCCGTGAGCTTCGGCGAGGAAAAACCCGTCGACCTGTCCCGCACGGAAGAGGGCTACCAGCTCAACCGTCGCGTGGAGTTCAACTACCGCTGACCGGCCATGTCGCTGTGCGCCCAACTGGCTGCCGTGCGTTCGGCGCTGGCGCTGCCGGACGGCCCGAACGGGGCCGGGCCGGTGGTCCAGGTGCTGGAGCCCGGTTGCGGGCCGGCGCCGGACTGGCCGGCGCACACGCTGTTCTTCTCCGTCAGCGACCGGCACAGCCGTGCCCGCACCCTGCATGTGCGAGCCGCGTCTTTCGACGAGGCCTGGGCGCAGGGCCAGGCGGCGGTGCTGGCGCTGTGCGCCGCGCAGGGCTGGGCGGGCGACGGGCTCTGGCTGCGGGTTGACCGCGTCGAGCGGGTGCGCGTGCTGTCCTGGCAGGGGCTGCAGCAGGCGTTGCAGCGCGTCAAGCGCAACTATTTCCGCCATGGCCTGGCGCTGGACGCGCAATGCCGCTGGGCCTTCACAGAGCAGGAGCTCAACGCCAACGCCATGCTCTACGCGGGCGGCGGTGTGGCGCATGCGCGGGTCAATCCGGCGCACTTCCAGCGCTACGGCCGCCTGCGCCATGGTGCGGACTTTGCCCTGGCGCTGGCGCCGCAGGAACCGGTGTTCCTGCTCGGCACCGCCGGCGCCTTCTGCGGCGAAGACGGGGTGGTGCACCGGCTCGTGGGCGAAGGCCCGGGCGTCGGCCGGCGCGAACAGCCGCCGCTGCGCGCTCCCGACGTGCGGGCGCTGGTGGCTTCGGGTGCGGACCACCTGGCGCGCCAGGTCCAGGCCGACGGCCGTTTCGTCTACGGCCACTTTCCGTGTTTCGGCCGCGAGATCGGCACCTACAACGCCCTGCGCCACGCCAGCACCACCTACGCCATGGCCGAGGCCTGGGGGTTGCTGGGCGGCGAGGCCCTGCGGGCGGCCACCGAGCGCGCGCTGCACCACCTGGTCCACACACTGATCGTGCGCCGCACGCTGCCCGACGGCCGGGCTGCCGCCTTTCTGGTCGACACCGGCGGCGAAATCAAGCTCGGTGGCAACGCCGCGGCGCTGCTGGCCTTGGTCCAGCACGCGGAGACCATGGGCAGCCGCGAACACACCGCGCTGATGACCGAACTGGCCGAGGGCATCGTCTTCATGCAGGACGGGCACAGCGGCGCGTTCCGGCACGTGCTCCATGCCGACGACCTGTCGCTCAAGGAGGCGTTCCGCATCATCTATTACGACGGTGAGGCCGCCTTCAGCCTGTGCCGGCTGCACGCCTTCGATGGCCAGGCGCGCTGGCTCGACCGGGTCGAAATGGCGTTCGCGCATTTCATCGACGCCCGCCACTGGCAGACCCACGACCACTGGCTGGCCTACGCCGTCAACGAACTGACGCGGCACCGCCCCGATCCGCGCTATTTCCGCTTCGGCCTGCAGAACGTCGTGGGCCACCTGGACTTCGTGCTGCAGCGCCAGACCACCTTCCCGACCCTGCTGGAGCTGATGCTGGCCGCGCGGCGCATGCTGGACCGGCTGGCGGCCCTGCCGGCCCTGCGCCACCTGCTCGACGAGGTGGACATGGACACATTCCAGCGCGCCCTGGCGCACCGCGCCAACCACCTGATCAACGGTTTTTTCTGGCCCGAAATGGCGATGTTCTTCAAACGCCCGGCCTCCGTGGCCGGCGCCTTCTTCATCCGGCACCAGGCTTTTCGCGTGCGCATCGACGACATCGAACACCACCTCTCGGGCTACGTGGCCTACCACCGCTGGCTGTCGGCGCGGGAGGCGCTGGCATGAGCGCGACCGGGCACGTCAACGTGGTCGGCGCGGGGCGCTTCCTCGGCGAGGAAGCCCTGGCCAGCCTGGAAGCCGACCCGGCCCGGCTGCAGCGCATCGACCTGTCGCAGACCGTGCTGCGGCTGGGTGCCCAGGCGCGCGAGCGGTTTGGCGGCACGGTCATCGGCGTGGTCGGTGACCGGGCCGGCATCTCCTGTGCCGACCTGTTGGCCCGGGTGCTGGCGCTGCAGGCCACGGTGGGCCGCACCGAAGACCGCTTCAGCGGCGCCTTCAGCCTGGCCAGCGGCATGACGCGGCTGCCGGCGTCGGCCGACCACTGGGTGGTCGAGCTGTCCATGCTGCACCCGGCCGCGCTGCTGCGCCAGGCCCGGGCGCAGGTCTTGCTGATGGCCGATTTCCAGCGCCCCTACGCCGGCAACGGGCTGCTCGAATCGCTGGCCCGGCGGCGCCTGCTGCGCGCCATGGAGCCCGCCGGCCACGTGGTGCTGTGCCGCGACGTCGACGGCTTCGACTGGCTGGCCGAAGCGGCCCAGGCCCGGGGCCTGTCGCTCAGCACCTACGGCGGCCACCCTGCGGCGGACTATCGCCTTGAAGAACAGGCCGGCACGGTGGCGGTGCTGCGCCTGCCGGGCATCGCCGAGTCGCTGGCCACCCGCGTGCCCGGCCGCGGCTGGGCGCTGGCACTGCTGGGCGCGCTGGCGGTGCTGGCCGCTTCGGGCGGGTCGGTGCCGAGCGTGCAGGCGCACATCCCGTCGGTGTGGTCCGACGCACAGGGCCACGCACGTGGCTTTCGGGGAACCCCATGATCAAACTCCTGTTGCCGCGCCAGTTGGTGAACCGGCCGTCGGCGCCCGATGAGCAGCGCCCCTTTGCCCAGGCGCTCCCGCAGGCGTTCGAGCGCGCCTACCCGCTGCTGCGCCGTGCCGCGATGGGGTCGCTGCCGATCAGCCTGTTCGGGCTGCTGCCCTCGATCTTCGTGCTCCAGGTCTACGACCGCGTCATCTCGCGCAGCGCCACCGCCACGCTGGTGGCGCTGGTGGCCGGCATCTTCTGTTTTCTCGGGGTCGAATACTTCCTGCGCGCGCGCCGCTCGCGCGCCTTGCGCAATGCTGGCGCCACCATCGACCACCAGGTCTCGGGCGCCTTGCTCGCGTCGCTGATGCGGCGCCCGCTGCGTGTGCTCGAAGCGCGGCCGACCTCGGCCTGGCTGATGCTGTTTCGCGACGTGTCGGCGGTGCGCGGCACCGTCACCGGCGGGCTCATGAGCGCCATCTTCGACCTGCCCATGGCCCTGTTCGCGCTGATCGTCATCGGCATCGTCGCCTGGCCGGTGCTGCCGGTGGTGCTGGTGTTCCTGGGCCTCATGGCCTTTCTGGCCTGGTGGTGGGCCGACGAGGTGCGCGCTGGCCGGGTGGAGGAGACGGCGCGGGCGCGTGACCTCGACCGCATCGCGTCCGAAATCTGCCGGGCGCGCGAGACCATCAAGACCCTGGGGCAGGACGCGCCCGTGACCGAACTCTGGCGCCGCTCCTACGACGACTGGCTCACCGAGAGCTTCCGCAAGAACGGCGAGCTGGAAAACGCGCGCGAGGCCAGCACGGTGCTGCTGACGGTGTTTTCGGTGCTGGCGGTCACCGCCGGGGCCCTGGCCGTGACCGACCAACTGATGACCGTGGGCAGCCTGATGGCCGTGAACATGCTCGCCATCAAGGCCCTGTCGCCCGTGGCCGGCCTGGCCACCAACTGGCGCCTGCTGGCCCGCGCGTCGGAAGCGGCGCAGCGCCTGGAGACGGTGCTGTCGGAACCGGTGGAGCGCGCCGACAGCGGCCTGAACCTGCCCAAGCCCACCGGCCGGCTGCTGCTCGCGGACGTGAGCTTCACCTTCCACGAAAACGCCCGCCCGGTGTTCGAAGGGCTGAACCTGCAGATCGGCCCCACCGGCCTGCACGTCATCGTCGGCCGCAACGGGGCTGGCAAGAGCACGCTGGCCAAGCTGTTGTCGGGCCTGTACACGCCGACCAAGGGGCAGGTCCGGCTGGACGAATACGACCTGGCGCAGTTCTCGCGCGGCGAACTGGCGCCCTGGGTGAGCACCCTGTCGCAGGAGGTCTACTGGTTCAGCGGTCCGCTCATCGACACGCTGCGGCGCACCGCGCCCGGCCAGACGGACGAACAGATCTTCGCGGCCTGCCGGCTTTCGGGGGCGCACGAATTCATTGCTCGCCTGCCCGACGGTTACCACACCGAAGTGGGCGAGGGCGGGGCCGGGCTGTCCGTGGGCGAGCGCCGCAAGCTGGCGCTGGCGCAGCTCTTCCTGCGCCAGCCGGCCGTGCTGGTGCTCGACGAACCCAGCAACGACCTCGATTTCGCCAGCGAGGCCGCGCTCATCGCCGCGCTCTCGGCCGTGGCGCGCCAGCGCACGGTGATCGTCGTCACGCATTCGCTGCGCCTGGTTTCGGCCGCGACCCAGATCTACCACGTGCGTGGTGACGGCCAGGTCGAACAGGGGCCGCCCGCCGCCATGGTGCCGCGCCTGTTCGGCGTGCAGCGCCCGTTGCCGGCCGCCCTGCCGGACATGCCTTCGCAGGCCGGAGTTCCCGCATGACAGACCGCCACCAACAGGGCGACCGCCCCGACATCCTGGCCGCGCCCGCCGCCCCGGGCGGGCCCGACACCCGCGCGCGCGACGCCTGGTCGCTGCCACGCAAGCTGCTCTGGGGCGGCGTGATCGCGCTGGCGCTGATCGGCCTGGGGTATCCGGTGGAGACCGTGGTCACGGCGCCGGGCCGGGTGATCCCGTCGGACCGGGTGAAGTCGGTGCAGCATCTGGAAGGCGGCATCGTCAGCGCTGTGCTGGTCAAGGACGGCGACCGCGTCCGCCAGGGCCAGCCGCTGGTCGAGATCGACCTCGGTGGCGCCGGCCTGAACCTGGAGGAAACCGCCGCCCGGTTCGATGCCAGCCAGGCTGCGCGCATCCGGCTGCGCGCCGAAAGCCAGGGCCAGCCGCTGGCGCGCGAGGACTTTCCGGCCTCGCTCGACGACGACGTGGTCCAGGGCCAGCTCGGCGCCTACGGGGCGCGCATGCAGGAGCAGCACGGCCAGACGCTGGGCGCCAGCTCGGTGCTCGAACAGGCGCGCAGCCGCGAACAGGAACTGCAGGCCAAGATCGAAGGGCTGCGCCAGCGGCAGGCGCTGTACGAAAAGGAACTGAGCATCTCGGAACAGCTGCTCAGCGAAAAGCTGGTGGGCCAGATCGAGGTGCTGCAGAAGCGGCGCGAGTACGAAACCGTGCGCGGAGAACTGAGCGTGGCGCGGCAGGGCCTGGTCTCGGCGCAGGCGGCGATTGCCGAGGCGCGGGCCAAGCAGGCCGAGGTGGCCGGGCGCTTCCGGCGGCGCGCGTCCGACGAACTGGCCGAGGTGGAACGCGAACTGGCCAGCCTCACCGAGAACCTCAACCGGGCCCGCGCGCAGCGCCAGCGCACCGTGGTGCGTGCGCCCACCGAAGGCATCGTCAAGGGTTCGCGCAACCCCAGCCCGGGCTGGGTGGTCAAGCCCGGCGAGCAGATCATGGAGATCGTGCCCGACGAGGAGCAGGTGGTGGTGGAGGCGCGGCTCAGCCCCAACGACCGCGGCTTCGTCTACGCCGGTCAGCCTGCCAGGATCAAGGTCACGGCCTACGACTTCCTGCGCTACGGCACGGTCGACGGCGAGGTCACCCTGGTGGCCGCCGATGCCGACAAGGACGCTTCGGTGCCCGATTCGCCGGCCTTCTACCGCCTGCTGCTCAGCGCCAGCCAGTTCTACGTGGGCAACCGCGAAAACCGCGTGACCGCCGGCATGCAGGCCGATGTGGACCTGCAGGTGGGGCGCGATCCCTTCATCTGGTACCTGCTGCGGCCTGTGCTCAAGCTGCAGCGCGAAGCCTTCCAGGAGCCGTGATGCGACCGTCCGTTTTCAAGCCGCCTGTTCGCGTCGTCTGGCTGGCCATCGGCCTGCTCGCGGGGCCGGTTCACAGCGCCGACATGGTGCTCGCCCGCCAGATGGGCACGCGTTCGCTGATCGTCTCGGGCCAGGCGGTGCAGGTGCGCCAGGGCCTGATCCGTGCGCTGGGCCAGCACCCCGAAGTGCTCAGCGCGCGCGCGGCCGAAGAAACCATGGGCTACCAGGTCGATGCCGCGCGTTACGCGCGCTTCCCGCGCCTGCAACTGGCCTCGGGCACCGGCTCGACCAGCGCCGCCGTGGGGGGCGAGAAGGACTACAACGTGCTGTCGGTCAGTGCGCGCATGACGCTCATCGACGGTGGCGTGATCGGCTCGCGCATCGACGCGGCCGAGGCCAACAGCGAAGCCTCCAGCGCGGCCGTGCGCTCGACCCAGCAGAAGGTGGCGCTCGACGCGCTGACTGCCTACATGCAGGTGCTGCGCCACGACCAGAAACGTGCTGCGGCGCAGCGCGCGATCGACGCGCTCGACGAACTGGTGCGGCTGGAAAAGCGCCGCGTCGATCTCGGTGCGACGGGCGAAAACGAACTGCGCCTGGCGCTGTCGCGGCGCGCCACGTTTGCCGCCAAGCGCCAGGAGTTCGCATCGCAACTGGCCGAAGCTCGGGCCCGGTTTGAAAGCTATTTCGGCTTTGTGCCCGACCCCAGCGGGCTGCCCGATCTGGCCTTGCCCGCGCATTGGCAAGCCTTGCCCACGCTCGAAGCCACCTGGCTGGTGGCGCAGGCGCAGAGCAGCGAACTGGCCGAGGCCCGCAGCCGCATTGACAACGCCCAGGCCCTGGTGCGCCAGCAGGAGGCGGCACGCTTCCCCTCGCTCGACGTGGTGCTGGCCAAGACGCGCGATCCGCGCGGCGTGGTCTACAGCGACGCGACGCGCTCGGGCGTCGAGCTGAACTGGAACTTCGGCAACGGCTTCGATCTGCAACTGCGCATCAAGAGCGCGCTGGCCGAAGTGGCCAACCAGGAAGCCCGCCACGAAGCCGCGCGCCTGAACCTGCAGCAACTCACCAGCACCGCCTGGAACCAGGCCCAGGCCGGCCGCGGCAAGGTCGAGGAACTGGGCAACGCGGTGCGCGAGGCCGGGCAGGTGCTGCAGGGGCGCCGCCGCATGCTGGAGGTCGGGCGCGAGGTGCTGACCCAGGTGCTGGACGCCCAGGTGGAGTACGAGCTCCAGGCGCTGGACTACCTCGATGCGGTGGCTGACCAGCGCATCAACGAACTGCGCGTGGCGCGTGTCATGGGGCGCCTGCGGCCTGAAGACGCGGACGTGCCCTGGGTGGGGCAGATCTTTGCGGGCCACGGCCAGCGCACGCTGGCCTTGCCGGCCGCGCCGCCACCCGCTGCAGCGCTGGCCGCTGCCCCGGCGCCCGGCACTGAGGACACCCTGGCAGGCCTGCGCCTGCAACCGAGCTACACCCTGCTGGCCGCGCGCTGAAGCCGATCAGGCGACTTCCGGGATGCCCGGCTCGCCGTCGTTGATCTGGTACTTGCGCATCTTTTCCCACAGCACCTTGCGGCTGATGCCCAGGTGCTGTGCCGCGTCCTGGCGCTTCCAGCCGTGGCGCTCCAGCGCCTCGATGATGCGGTTGCGCTCGCTGCCGTCCCAGCGCCGGCGGTCGGCGGACCGGTCGGCGCCGGGCTGGGCCTCGCGCACCTGGCCCAGCGCGCGCTGGATCAGGCCCTGGTCCCAGCGCCCGACCTGGCGCACCACCACGCCCACCCGTTCGGCCACGTTGCGCAACTGGCGCACATTGCCGGGGTATTCCATGTTGGCGATGGTTTCCACCAGCCAGTAGGGCACTTCGGGGTCGATGCCCTCGGCCCCCTTGAGCACCGTCTGCAGCAGGCTCTTGAAGATCGCGATCTTGTCGACCTCGCCACGCTGTTCGAGGTTGGGCACATGCAGCTCGATTACGGCCAGCCGGTAGAACAGGTCGGCCCGGAATTCACCGCTGCGCACCATGTCGCGCAGGTCGCGGTTGGTGGCGGCCACGAGCCGAAAGTCCAGCTTGATCGGGCTGGTGGCGCCGATGCGGGTGACCGCGTTGTCTTCCAGCACGCGCAGCAGCTTGACCTGCTGGTAGCGCGGCAGGTCGCCGATTTCGTCCAGGAACAGCGTGCCACCCGTGGCCTGCTCGAAGTAGCCCTTGTGGGCGTTCACCGCGCCGGTGAAGGAGCCCTTGGCGTGACCAAAAAAAAGCGATTCGAAGAGGCCGTCGGGGATGGCGCCGCAGTTCACGGCCACGAAGGGCCCGCTGGCGTAGCCGGTGTGGCCCCTGTGCAGTTGCTGCGCGATGCGCTCCTTGCCCACACCGGTTTCACCGCGGATCAGCACGTTGTGGTCGCAGTTGGCGAAGGTGCGTGTTTCCTCCAGCAGCGCGAGCATGCATTCCGAATGCGCGATCAGCGCCTCCGGCTTGTCGACGGAGGTGCCGTGGGCGCGCAACTGGCGGGCCAGTTTGGCCACCATGTTGCGCAGTTCGGCGCCGGTGAAGTCGTAGGGCAGCACATGCAGGTATTCGGGCGGGTAGGCGTGCGCATCGCGGTCGCGCGTGGCCGCGCCCACCCACACCACCGGGATGCCCTGCAGCATTTCGGGCGCCATCGTCAGGCGTCCGCTTTCGATGGCGGAGACGCTGATGATGGCCACCGTCATGCGGTGGCGCATCGGGTCCACCGGCATCGGCTGGCCGTCGGCGTGCACCACGGCCACGTCGAAGCTGGCCATGCATTGAACGATGCGGTCATAGATGTCGACTTTGCCTTCCCAGACATAGATGTCGAGTTGGTCGAGCGAGGAGAGGGGCATGGAGAAACGGCGCTGGACGGATCGAAAGAGAATACCCGGGTCAGTAGACAAGCCGGGCCTGGGCCTGGCAGTTGAGGGTGCGCAGATGAACATCGACCTCGCCGAGGTTGATGCCCAGCACGTCACGCAGCAGCGGGGTCAGGATGGCGTTCCCGATGCTGTCGAGAATGGGCTGCAGGACCTGGAAAATGAAGGCGACCAGGGCCACGATGGCGTTGGGGACGGTGCCGCCGGAGCCACTGGATGCATCGCCGCCCAGATCGCTGGCGATCTTGTTGACGCAGGCCGGATCGTTGGAGCCGATGAGGGCGGTGCAGCCACCGATCAGGCCCCCCAGCAGATCGCCCACGGCGCCCAGCAGGCCCCCCACCAGGTTGCCCACGCCCTGGAGCAGGCCCAGCACATCGAGCGTGAGCAGGTCGGCCACGATGCCCAGCGTGTCGCCGACCAGGCCCCCGAGAAAACCGCCCAGGCCGTTGGTGGCGTTTTCGATCTCGGCCTGGATGGCTTCCATTCTGGCGATACGGCAACTGCGGGTGCTGCAGGCCGCACCCTGTTCGTTCCACAGCTGCTGCGCCAAGGCCTGGCGTTGCGACAGGCTCAGCGACGGACCCTGGTCCAGCGCCTCGCCGAGCAGGACCGCGAGCAGCGCGTCGGTGATGTTCTGCAGGGTCGAGCCCAGCAGCAGGTTGTTGCCGACGGTTCCCGTTTCGCCTTCGGCCAGGACCACACGGTCCCGCAGCTCCAGGGCATCGATGTCGAAGTGGGTGTTCAGCGACGCCAGGTTGACTCCCAACAGGCTGACGCGCAGCAACTGTTCGTTGGCCAGGTCGGTCTCGCAGCTCGACCGGGTGGAGAAGATCTCGTTTTCGTTGGCCGGGTTGGCGCCCGGACGGCCCACGCAGACCTTGGCCACCGAGGCCTGCACCTCGATCTCGGCGCGGTCTTCGCCCACGGGTGAGCGCAGGTCGGCCGAGCACATGCCGGTGATCGTGCCGCGGCCATTGACCAGGTCGATCATGATCGGCAGCTTGACGCGCACCGCGCTGCCGATGACGGGCAGCGAGCCGGTGTCGACGTCCACGAAGGCGCGCACCTGCGCGGTGTAGGCCGTGGCGCCGATGCCGCCCATGGCCACCGAGGGCGGCTCGATCACCACGACCTTGGCGCTGACCAGGTTCGCGATGCTGCCCAGGTCGACCGCCACCGCATGGTTCTTCGTCGCGACGCCGATGGCCGAATAGACCAGGTCCAGCGCGTTCACGCCCACGTCCAGCGCGGCGCTGGTGGTGGGGGCCTCGATCTGGGCGAACAGCCCCGAGGCGCCGGACAGCGAACCCAGTTGCACCAGCAGGTCGCTGACGCCCAGCCGGGCCTGGAGGGCGTTGAGCAGGGCCACGTTGGCGCCCAGCAGCGAGCTTTCGCCGGCGACCGTGACGACGGCGTCCAGCAGATCGCCCAGCGCCACCTCGCGAGCGGCCAGCAGGTCGTTGAATTCGCCGATGCCGATGTCGGCATCGACGGGGATGCCCAGCGCTTCGAGCAGGCCCCGGGGCGTGACTTGGGCCTGGGCCAGGCCGTCGTAGCTCACCAGGGAGGTGCCCGTCAGGTCCAGTCCGATGCCTTTGAGCAGGTCGCCGAGCAAGGAGTCGCCGACCCGGGCGAGCCGGCTGCCCACGGAGAACGCGGCCATCGGCGTGTCCACGGCGGCCAGCGCTTCGACCCGGATCTGGCGCGTGCCCGGAAAAAACGGCAACAGGGAGGGCGGCGCCGCGTCGATGGTTATGTGCACGGCGTTGTGGTCGGTTTCGCCGGGCCGGAAGTGGCGCTCTTCGGTGTACGCCGCGTCCCAGTGGCCGCAGACGATCTGCTCGTCGCTGAGGCTGAAGCCCCGCGGCAGGTTGCGCGTGCTGTCGCTTTCACCGCTGCCGCTGCCGTTGGCGTTGGCCCGGGCGGCGGCGCGGGCGCTGTCGCAGCGGGTGGGTTCCACCGACTGCGCACCGGCCAGCGCAGCCAGGTCGACGGCCTTCTGCAGTTCGCGCTTCTGATAGAAGAGGTAGCCGAGTTCGGTGCCGATCAGCAGCACGATGATGAGGCTGAAGGCGATGGTGGCGTTGACCGCGACCGAGCCGAGCTGGCGCGAGCGGTGGGTGAGAGCGGAGGCCGGGGTCTTCGTCACGGTGCGCGCCTCTCTTCAGATCGGTGCCACCGCGATCCGGGCATGGCTGCGCAGTTCCTCGGGGATCCAGGTGCTGGCGTCCAGCAGGGGAATGTGGGGGAAGACACCGCTGCTGGCGTAGGGGTAGGCAACCACCACGCTGACCGAGGTGGCCGGCTGCGGCACCGTCACGGTCACGCTGACCTGGCTGCTCACCCAGTTGCGCCGGGTCGTGGCGTCGGTGGCGTGGGTGCCCGGCACGATCAGCGATCGGGCCAGGGAATCGATCACCGCGTCGCTCACCCGGTCCTGGGCCGCCGCGAGCGCGGCGGGGGTGGCGCTGCCGGCGCCGCTGACCGTGGCCAGCTCGGGCAGGATGCGGCTGACCCGCACCCCGTCTTCCGCCGCGCGTGCCAGCACCTGCTGCGTGTAGAACACGGTGCCGAAGGTGGCGATGCCATACAGCGCCAGCACCAGCGTGAGCAGGACGAAGGCGAACTCGATCGCGGCCACACCCTGCTGGCTGCGGCGCGGCAGGTGGCGGGCGGTCACAGTGTCCTCCCGTCCAGCAGCACGCTGGCCTGGCCGGTCAGGCGGTCGGGCAGCGCGAAACCGGGGATCGGGGGCAGCACCTGCTGCAACTGGCTGGCCTGGATGGTGACGGTGAGCGAGCAGCGGTCGAGCCAGCCGCGCCCGCACGACGCGTCCGCCTGTTCGAGCTGGCTGGAGATGGTCAGCGGCGCGGCCGCCGGGGGCCACCAGCCGGCGGTTCGCTGCTGCGCCACCAGCTCGGCCTGCGCCTGGCGGGCCGGAATGCCGACCTGGTGGCGCAGGGCCGCCCGCGCGGCGTCTTCGGCCGCCGCCTGGAGCCCGAGCTTGAAGGTGAACAGGATGCCGTAGCAGACGAGGCTGTAGATCAGGCCGAACAGGAACAGGAACA
>NZ_BSPB01000012.1:83410-112050 GCF_030160815.1 Hydrogenophaga electricum
GAGCCGAACCAGAGTGGCAGGGGGTGGTCAAAACTCTTGCGGTAGCGCTGGTAGCTGGCTTCGGCCATGGCGCCGTCCATCGCGCCCGCTCCGCTGGCGCTGGTGCCTTCGCGCTGGCGTTGCAGCAACTGGCGCGTGGCCTCGCCGACGGCGGGCGCCGCCGGCGGCAGCGCTTCGGGGGCGGCTGCCGCCGGGCCGGATTCGGGCGCCGCGGCGACCGCGGCCACGGGGTCGGCCGCCTGGGCCCACACGGGCACCGACAGCGACCAGACCGGCAGCAGAACCAGGGAGAGGCGGCGAAGGGGGCGGAGGGTGTTCATGGCGGGCTTCTCGGGGCGGGGCGTGGACAAAATGCGGGAAGGGATCAGGGGGCGGCGGTGCCGGGCTCGTGGCTCAGTGCCTGGCTCAGGCGCAGGCTGCTCTTGAGCAGGAGCCCGCTGCTGCCGGCCGACGGCACGGGCCCCACTGGCCCCACTGGCCGCTGGCCGGTCACGGCCGCTGGGACGGTGGCGGCGCTGTTCAGCTCCTGCGCCAGTTGTTCGATGGCCCGGCGGGTGGCCGCGCTCAGGCCGGCTTCGTCCATCAGGCGGCGGGCTTCGGCGGGACGCTGGTCCACCAGCAGGTAGAGCACCAGGTTGCTGCGCACTCGGGGCTGCTGGGGCAGCAACTGCACGGCCTGCATGATGGGCAGCCGGGCCTGCTCGGGGCGGCGGTCCATCAGCAGGGCGTAACCCAGGTCGTTGAGCAGCAGGCCGTCGGTGGGCGCGATCTGGCGCGCGTTTTCGAAGCACTCGGCGGCGCGCGCGTAGTCGCCCTGGCTGCCGCTGATGAGACCCAGGCCGCGCCAGGCGGCGGCGCGCTCGGGGGTGTCGAGCAATTGCTGGTAGAGCGCGGCGCTGGCGGCGGCCTGGTCGGTGTGGCGCAGCGCTTCGGCGCGCATGAGGCGGGTTTCGCTGGTGGCGCCCCAGCGCTTTTCCAGCGCGTCGATGTGGGCCAGCGAGGCGAACCACAGGCCGTTGCCCTGCATCTGCCGCACCAGGGCACCGTGGGTGGCGGCGTTTTCCAGGGCCGCGCCGGAGGCGGTGGCTTCGGCGGCCGCACTGTCGCTTTTTGACGGCTGGCTCGCGCAGCCGCCCAGCAGGGCAGCGGCCAGCGCCAGCGGGAGGAGTCGGGCGGGGCGTTTCATCATCGGGTTCCCATGCTGGAGACGGAGCGCGCGATGGCCAGGAAGCCGGGGCCGGCGGTGATGACGATCAGGGCCGGCAGCAAGGTGGTGACCATGACCACGGTCATCTTCACGGTGATCTTGCCGATGCGGGCTTTCATGTCGGTCTTGCGCTGCAGACGCAGGCGCTCGCTGAACTGGCGGATCGGTTCCTGGATCGCGCCGCCATGCCGGTCGACCTGGATCACCAGCGTGACGAGGTCGGCCAGGTGCGGGTTGTCGTGCAGGTGCGCGATGCGCTGGAAAGCGTGTTCGCGGGTGCGACCCTGGCTGTACTGGCGGTTGGCGGCATCGAGTTCGGCACCGATCACGGGCAGCACGTGGCGGAAGTCGGCGGCGATGATCTGCAGGCTCTGGTCGAGGCTGAGACCGACGCTTTGCAGCAGGCCGAGCAGGTCGACGAACAGCGGCAGTTCCTGGCCCACTTTGTCGCGCCGTTTGCCGGCCCAGTGGCCGAGCAGCCATTTGGGCAGCATGAAGCCGGCGCCAAAGGCGCAGCCGAGCACGAGGTAGGTCTTGCGCACCGGATCGGCGTCGCCGAGCAGCAGGGCGTTGGCCAGCAGGGGCAGCGCCACGGCCAGCGCACAACGCGAGACCAGCAGCGCCAGTTGTGCCCGGGTGGAAGGAAAGCCGCACTGCGCGATCAGTCGGCGGTCTTCGTCGGCCACCAGCAGGCGGCCCAGGCGGCTGTTGAGCCAGTGCGTTGGCAACTGGTCGTCGCGCAGGAAGGCAAGGTCGGCCGGGTTTGCGGGCTCGTCGCCCGGCGCCGCGCCCTGGCCCAGCGCGCGCTGGAGGGTCTTGGCGCTCTGGCTGCGCAGAGCCTGCTGGCGCAGCAGCAGGCCGGCGCCGAGCAGCAGCGCCAGGGCCAGCAGGATCAGGGCAAGAATGGCCAGGTGCAGCGGGGTCATGCGCGGGCCTCCTTCAGTCCAGCCGGGCCAGGCGGTACAGCAGAACGACGCCGACCAGTTGCAGGCAGCCGGCGCCGATGACCATGCGGCGGCCCACCGGGTCTTCCCACATGCGCAGGAAGTAGTCGCCGTTGAGCATCAGGATCGCGCCGCCGACGATCAGGGGCAGCAGGCCCAGCACCCAGGCCGAGAGCCGGGTTTCGGCGGACATGGCCGAGAGTTCGTGCTCGGACTCCTTGCGGTCGCGCATGAAGTTGGCGACCCGTTCGAGCAGCACGTCGGAGCGGCCACCGTAGCGCACGCCCAGGCCCAGAATGGCCGAGAGCAGGAACATCTCTTCCACACCGACCCGGCGCGCGGTCTGCAGCAGGGCCTGGTCGATGTCGACCCCGGCGCGCACCATCGCCATGGTCCGGTCCATGTGCCCGCGCAGCGGCTGCTTGGCGCTGCCGACGGCGGTCTGGAAGGCGGCCTGCGTCGAGTTGCCGACACCGATGAGCCGCACGATGATGTCCAGGAAGCCGGGCAGCTGGCGCACCAGTTCCTGCCGCATCTTCTGGATGCGCAGCCACAGCAGGAAGGCTCCGGCCGCGGGCAGCACCACCAGCAGGGCCAGGGCGTGGAAGCCCCCTTTGAGCACCAGAGCCAGCAGCACGGCGATGCCCATGGCCAGCAGGCCGCCATAGAAGACGTCGGGCGGGACGGCGCCTTGCACCCAGCCCGGCAGGGGCCAGCGCGCCGCTGCCGGGTGGGGCTCTGCGGTTTCCAGCGGCGGCGGGGCGCCAAAGCGCAGATCGCCCAGGTTGACGCCCATGGGGGCCGGCGTCAGTTTTTCCTTCAGGTGGCGCTGCACCGCAAGCCGGCTCTGGCGGCGCACGCTGAAGTCCCACAACAGCAGGCCGGCCGCGGCCAGCAGCAGCGCGAACACGCACAGCAGGATCAGCACCTCAGGCATGCGAACCCCCTTCGCGCTGGCCCTGCAACTGCTGGCGCTGCAAGGACTGGCGCAAGCGCGCGATCTTGGGCGAGTGCGGGCTGATGCCCAGCGAGACCCAGCGGTCGCGCTCTTCGCCGTCGGGCGTGGTCATGGTGTCGTGGCGGAACAGCTCCTGCATGGCCACCACGTTGTCGTTCAGGCCGGTGACTTCGCTGATCGAAACGATCTGCCGCGCGCCGTTGGGCAGCCGGCCGATCTGGATGATGAAGTCGATGGCGTTGGCGATCTGCCGCCGCAGGCTGACCTCGCTGCCCTGGTAGCCGGCGAAACCGGCCAGCATTTCCAGGCGGTACAGGCATTCGCGGGGCGAACTGGCGTGGATGGTGCCCATCGAACCGTCGTGGCCGGTGTTCATGGCCTGCAGCATTTCGATGACCTCGCCGCCGCGCACCTCGCCCACGATGATGCGGTCGGGCCGCATGCGCAGGGTGTTGCGCAGCAGGTCGCGGATCGCGACGCTGCCGGCACCGTCGTAGCCGCCGGGGCGGCTTTCCAGCCGCACCACGTGCGGGTGGTTGAGCGCGAGTTCGGCCGTGTCCTCGATGGTGACCACCCGTTCGGTGGCAGGCACGAAGCTGGCCAGGGCGTTGAGCAGCGAGGTCTTGCCCGAACTGGTGCCGCCGCTGATGAGGATGTTGCAGCGCGAGCGCACGGCCAGCTCCAGCAACTGGCCCATGGCCAGGTCGAAGGTGCCGAGCTTGAGCAGGTCTTCGGGCGTGAGCGGATCCTTGCGGAACTTGCGGATGGAGACCGCCGGGCCATCGATCACCAGCGGCTCGATCACCACGTTGATGCGGCCGCCGTTGCTCAGCCGCGCGTCCACCATGGGGTTGGACTCGTCCAGCCGCCGGCCGATGGGCGCCAGGATGCGCCGCACGATGCGCATCAGGTGTTCGTTGTCGTTGAACTTGAGCTGGGCCTTCTGCAGCACGCCGTGGCGCGAGACGTAGACGTGGTGGCTGCCGTTGATGAGGATGTCCTCCACGGCCGGGTCTTCCAGCAGGTCTTCGAGCGGGCCGAAGCCGGCGAATTCCTTGGTCAGTGCGTCGGCGACGGCCTGGGTTTCCTGGGCATTGATGGGCACCCGGTGCAGCCGCACCAGGCTCTCGCATTCGAGGCTGACGAACTGCGAAATGGTGGCGCGCGACCAGCGACCGAATTCGGCGCCGAGCTCCTCAATGCGGTTGAGCAGGTGTTCATGAATGAACGCCTTGACCGTCTGGAACTCCTGCGAACTCAGGAAGGCCCGGTTGCTGTCCGAGAATTCAACGTCGATGGACATGGCTCCTCTTTACCCTTGGTGTTTTGTCCAGGTTCGCAGCCAGTGCGCTGCGCGCTCCGCCCAGTGTTTGCCGCTGGCCCGTTCGGGCAGCGTCCCGCCGTCGACCCAGGCCAGCAAGCCGCGCGCCATGCCGTTGACGGTCTGCGAATAGGGGTCGCCCGGCGCGGCCTGTGTGAGCAGCTTGCCCTGCGCGGTGGCCGCCAGTTGCGCCGCATGGCGCGAGGGCAGCACATGGGCCAGGGGCAGGCCGAGCTGGCCCGCCACGTCCTTGGCCGGCAGATCGACACCGGGCTCGAAGCGGTTGACCACCAGCGAAAAGGGCTGCGTGTCGACCTCGTGCTCGCGCAGTTCACGCAGCAGGGCCGCGGTGGAGACGATGCCGCCCAGGCTCTGGTTGCAGACGACCCAGACCTGATCGGCCTCGCGCACCATGTGGGCGACGAATTCGGCTTTGGAGAACCCGCCCAGATCGACGATCTGCAGATCGAAGAATTCCGTGAGCTTGCGCGTGAGCGCCACCGACTGGGTGTGCGAGATCTCCCGCACCTGGGCCAGGTTGACCGGCAGCGGCAGCACGGCGACGCCGTGGGCGTACTGGGGCAGGGCGGTCTGCAGCAGGGTCCGGTCGAGCCGGTGCAGGTTCTGCACGCCGTCGACGAAGCTGAACTGGCTTTGCAGGCCCAGGTACAGCAGGCTGTCGCGCGCGGGCAGACCCAGATCGAGCAGCGCCGTTTCGTGGGCCGGCGCACCGGGGGCGGCCGCGCGGGTGCGGGCCTGGGCACGTTGCGCCTGCAGGCTGGCGGCGAGGTTGCAGGCCAGGGTGCTGACGCCCAGCCCGGGCCGCGCGCCCAGCAGCGCCAGGATCTTGCCGCGCCGGGGGGCGGGGCGTTGGGCATCGCGCTGAGCCAGGCGCTCGCGCAGCAGCGGCCAGACCGCGTCGGGGGCGCCGTCGAGATCGACGAAGTCGTCCACACCGGCACGCCAGGCGCACAAGGTTCCCTGCGCCTGGCTGGCGTGGCCAAAAGCGATCAGCATCAGCGTGGGCCATTCTTGCCGCAGCGCGGCCACCAGCGGGGCATTGCGCTCGGGCTGGCTGCCCGAAAAATCGAGAAAGACGGCCCGGGGCTGCGTGGCGGTGATGCGCGCCTTGAGCAGCTTTTCGTCCAACGCCACGGCCGTGAGCAGGCCCTGGCCGCTGAGCGCGGTCATCAGCCAGGCGGCGTGGGCGCCTTCGTCCGAGGCGTGCAGAAAGACGGCACTGCCGAGGGCAGGGTCGTCGCCGAAGCTGGGCAGGGTGGTCATGGGGGACCTCGGGGTGTTCACCGGGAGAACCCAGGCAAGGCGTCGTCGCTGGCCGCGCCGCTGAGGTAGCTGCGCCACACGGGCGCATCGCCGCGCTGTTCGTTGGCGCCGGGCAGCGCGTCTTCGCGCACCGCGCCGCGTGCCATGGGCTGCACCAGGTGCGGGGTGACGATGATCACCAGCTCGCTTTCGTTGCGCTGGAACTCCATGCTCTTGAACAGCGCGCCCAGCACCGGGATGTCGCCGAGCATGGGCACCTTGTCGATGTTGGACCAGGTCTGGCGGCTGACCAGGCCGCCAATGACGAAGCTTTCGCCGTCGCTGAGTTCGACGGTGGTGTCGGCGCGGCGGGTGGCGATCGCGGGCACCACCGTGCCGTTGAGCGCGACCGCGTTGCTGTAGTTCAGCTCGCTCGCTTCGGGCGCGACCTTGAGCGCGATGCGGTTGTTGGCCAGCACGGTGGGCGAGACCGTCAGGCCGATCCCGAAGGGTTTGTATTCCACGCTCACCGTGCCCAGCCCCTGGGCGATGGGAATGGGAATCTCGCCACCGGCCAGGAAGTTGGCGCTCTGGCCCGACAGCGCCACCAGCGTGGGCTCGGCCAGCACGCGCGCGAGGTTGTTGCCTTCGAGCAGACCCAGCGCCATGCCGATGCCGGCCTTGGTGGAATAGCCCAGCAGGTTGAAGGCGTCGACCACCGGCGAGGTGAGGCCGTAATTGAGCGCCGTGGTGCCGGCGCTGCCTGCGGCGGCCGCGCTCGACAGCGCACCCGCCAGAGTCAGCGACCCGGTGGCCTGGGCGCCCGGCACCACGGTGACGCTGCCGTTGGCGCCCAGGCTGGAGGTGCTGTTCTGGCTCTGGGTCAGCGTGTTGGAGACGCCCACGCCGTAGGTCGGGGTGGTGCCCGGTGTGGACACGCCGAAGGTGAAGCCGTGCCGGTTGGAGGCGGCGCTGAAGAAATTGATGCCGGCGCGCTTGAGCACGTTTTTGTTGAACTCGACGATCTTCACGTCCACCTGAACCGTGTGGCTCTTGAGCTGCACGGTCGAGCGGTCGATGGCCTCGGTCTTCTCGGGGTGGCTGGCCAGCGCGGTGGCCAGGGCCAGCCGGCGCGCCTGGGTGTCGGGAAAGTCGCCGTCGAACACCGCCAGGCGGCGCTGCACCTGCACGGTGTAGGTGCGGGCGCGTGTGCTGCCGGGCTCCCAGACCAGCAGCGAGGTGCTGCCCGGGGCCTTGGCGGTGATGACGAGCCGGGCTGCGGGCGAGCCCTTGGTCTGGCGCGTGAGCGTGACGCCCGCCACGCCTTCATCGGCGATGGCGATGCGGCTGACGCCTTTTTCCACCAGCAGCTCGTGCTGGGTGCCGCTGGTCAGGTTGAGCAGTTCGGTACCGGCCTGGGCGTGGGTGCTCAGCGGCACGGCGCCCCAGAGCAGCAGGGGAAACAGAGCGCGAAGGGACGAGGGCGGGATGGGGCGAAGCATCGGGGGTCTTCCAGTCAGTAGCGCACGGTGTCGCGGCGATCGCCGCGCAGGATCTCGACTTCGGTGCCGGCCGGCCGCGCGCGCGGTGCGTCCGACGACCGGGCTGCGGTGCGTGTCTGGCGTGCCGGGGCCGGGCCACCGGCCACCAGGTCGACCGTGGCCAGGCCGGCTTGCGCACGGTCCACCCCGGTCAGCGGCGCACGGGCAGGCGCGCTGCGTTGGGCGGGCAGCGGTTGCAGCGCCGGTGGCAGCTCGGCAAACAGCGTGGGATCGGGCTCGCGGGTGTCGGTGGGGTGGCGCAGTGCCAGCACCAGCCGGCCGCTGGCTTCGCCCAGCGTGAGGCGGTTGACGTCTTCCACCGGCACGGCCAGCACCACGGTGCGGGCAGGCGGTGTGCGCTCGGTGCTCTTGCGCGTTGGCGTGCTCAGCGAGCGGCCCTTGGCCTCCGCTTCTTCGGCTCCGGCCTCATCGGGCAGCGCTTCGAGCGAGGCCTGTCCGTAGGCCAGCACCCGCTTGCGGGCGAGCAGCAGGCGGGCCTGGCTGCGGTCGACGTCCTTGTGGTCGACCTTGACGGTGAAGAACACATCGACATAGTCGCCCGGGCGCACGTTGTTGCCGACGCCCATGACCTCGTCGGCCTTGACGGCCACAGCGCGCTCGCCAGGGCCGAGGCGCAGGGCCAGGCCGGACGCCATCTGCCCATCGAGCAGTGGCGTGCCCTCGCTCAGATCGAGCACCGGGATGCGCCCGGTGGCGGCGGCCACGGTCTTGAAGGCGCCACTCGGGTTGATGGGCAGTTCGGCCAGGCGCAGCGCGTCGGCGGGAATCGGTTCGCCGGCGGGCAAGGGTTTGGTGGTGACGACCACCGGGAAGGTGGGGGCAGGAGCCTGGCGGTGGGCGTTGGCCGGCGCCGGGCGCGGCGCGGGCTGGCGGCTGAGCTTCCAGGCGTAGGCGGCCAGCACGAGGGCCAGCAGCACCAGAACGGCAGCAATGATCTTGGAAAAGCGGAGCATGGCAGCAGAGCCCTGGGGCGTTGGCTAGGAAAAGAGGGGGGTGGCGGTCCGGTACCACGCCATCCAGCCCAGGGCAGCGATGGCGAGGTAGGCGGCCAAAGGCAGGTGCCGCGCCTGGCGCGCGGGCGCCGGGTCAGGTGGCTGCACCGGCCCACCGTGGGGGTGGGACAGGGCCCGCAGCAGGCGGGGGGCCACCTGCAGACGGTGCAGGGCCAGCCAGACGAGGGCGTGCACGGCCGCCAGCAGGGTGGCCGCGATCCAGATGGCTGGCAGCGGTGCCAGGCCGGTCCACAGGCCCAGCGCACCGGCGAACTTGACGTCGCCGGCGCCCATGATGCCCATCGCGTAAACCAGCAGCAGCGCGCCGAATGCCGCGCCACCACCGGCCAGGGCCTGCCGCCAGCCCAGACCGAACGGCTGCTGGTTCAGCAGCAAGGCCGCGATGGCACCGAGCGCACCCAGCAGCACGAGGCTGTTGGGCACGCGGCGGCGGCCGAAGTCGCTGACCACGACGGCGAGCAGGAAGAGGGCCAGGCCGGCGAGCATGGCAACGGCTTATTCGCCAGCGCCGGTGGCGATGTTCTTGACGTTGGTGAAGATGTCGCTGAGCGTTTCCTGGATGACGCCGTCGGTGCCGAAGATGGTGACCAGCATCAGGGCCATCAGGCCGGCGATGATGCCGTATTCGATGGCGGTGGCGCCTTCTTCGTCGCGCAGGAACTGGATGATGCGTGCTTTCATGGGGAACTCCTGGGGGTAAGGGTGAACGGGCAGTGACAGCGGAAGCGCCCAGTGGCCGCGCGGGCCGGCTGGTTACATTTCATAGCACCTTCGGTGCCAGCGTTACGGCGCGCCGGCGGAGCGCGGGGCAATCCGGCGCGGGCGATCTTCTGCGGCGCTGAGCGGGCGCCTGCAGCGCGGAAAAAACCCTTTGATTTCAAGGATTCTTTCGTGTATGGGGCGCTAACCCCACGGGCGGTCTGGCGTAAGACGAAGGCATTCACGTTGCGTGGCCTCCGGTTTTTCAGCGGTTTGCTGTGTGTCTGTTACGTCGCATCCTTCCCTCCTGTTACGTAACGAATTGGCCTGATCTCAGAAGTTGATCTGCATCAACACTGGTGGCGAAATTCTTTTCTTCGTATTCTTATTTTTCTTCTTGTGTGATAGGCATCGACGCGTTCGCTGTGCTCCTGAGCGGTTGGCGACCAGCGGTTGATCTGATGCTGCGAATGGTTGTCGCTAATCTTGTCTGCCGCCTTCGTTTCTGTGAGCACGTAACGGGTCGGCCGTAACACCGACCCTGGCTGGTGGTCTTTTCTTCAGGGTTATCCCTCGGCCTTCGGGGCAGGCACCGGGGGCAGGGTGGTTCGTTGGGGACGGCAAGGGCTGGGCATGGAACTTGCCGATCGACGGGTCAACTGGGCACGCTTCGAGGCCCACCGACAGCGAACGGACAAGGAGCGTGGGTCGATGAGTGCTTCGCGAGAGCCGACACCGCAAGGCGAGGCCGCCCGGCAGACCGAAGAGCGGCTTCAGACACTGGAGGCGCTGCGCCATGAGCGGGATCGTCTGGCGCAGGTGGCTGAAGGGCGGCGCGCGGAAATCGTCGCGCTTCAGGGGGAACTGCGCCGCCTGGGCCAACGCGTCGAGGGTTCGGCGGGCGAGGCCGCCAGGCTCGAATTCGATCTCGGTCGTGCCCAGGCCGACTACCGCGCGCTGGTCGAGCAGCACGACCAGCTCAGCGTGCTCCATGAACAGTTGCTGGCACAGCGTGCGGCACTGATGCAGGAACTGGCCGGCTTGCAGGCGCAAGTGGACCAGTGGATGGAGGCGTGCAGCCTGCAGGCGCAGCGCCGCACGCAGGCCGAGGCGGAAACCAAGGAACTGAGCGACGCCCTGTTGAAAGCGGCCGGCCATGCGCAGCGTTTGCGCGCCCAGGTGGCGGCGCTGGAAGCGCAGGCGGCGCACGACCGGCACGGCCCCGGTGTACCGGCCGATCGCCCGACCGGGCGGTGCTGAGCGGCCCTGGCGGGTGGGCAGTGGTTCGCGTCATGCAAATGCCACGGTTCTGACACGGAGGGTTCATCGGCGATTTCCAGAATGCGGGCTCATGACATCAAGTACCGCTGACACCGTGCCCCTGTCGGGCACCCAGTTCCAGGAGATCGCCATGAAAGAATTGCCCACCCCGACGCTGGACCTCTCGCCCGTCTCCTTGCCCAGGGGGTCACTTCATCCGCGCACGGATTTCCAGCCTCGCCCCCTGGCGACACCGGCCGCTGGCGGCATCGAGGTTGCCTGGGCGCGGCATCTGGACGAGGTTCGCGAAGCGCAGCGGTTGAGGCACGCCGTGTTCGCCGGCGAGATGGGGGCCATTCTGGCCAACACCGTGCCCGGCCACGACGTCGACCTGTTCGACGACTACTGCGAACACCTGCTGGTGCGCGATGTGGTCACGCGCGACGTGATCGGCACCTACCGCGTGCTCACCCCGGCCCAGGCGCGCCGTGTCGGCAGCTTCTACAGCGACACCGAATTCGACCTGACCCGCTTGCGTGCCCTGCGCGAATCCATGGTCGAGCTGGGCCGCAGCTGCGTGCACCGCGACCACCGCCACGGCGGCGTGATCATGGCGCTGTGGGGCGCGCTGGGCGAGTTCATGGTGCGCAACCGGCTGGGCACCATGATCGGCTGCGCCAGCATCCCGATGAACCTGGAAGGCCCGCACGGCATGGTCGGCGGCGGCCATGCGGCGGCCAGTATCTGGCGCCAGGTGCGCGAGAAGCACCTGGCCTCGATCGAATTCCATGTGCGACCGCGTCTGCCGCTGCCGGTGGACCAGCTCGACGACACGCTGGACGTGGAGCCGCCGGCCCTGATCAAGGGCTACCTGCGGCTGGGTTCCAAGGTGCTCGGCCCGCCGGCCTGGGACCCCGACTTCAACGCCGCCGACCTGCCGCTGATGATGCGCCTGCAGGATCTGCCGGCCCGGTACCGCAAACACTTCCTGGGCGCTTGACATGGCGCCCCCCGCCGCGCTCCGCGGAACCCCCCAGGGGGCGGCACTGGCGGCCTGGCAGGGCCAGTTCCGCGGTGCCCTGGCCGAAGAGGATGCCGATCCGCTGCCCGACGAGGAGCGCCAAGGTGATGCCGCCGAACGGTCCCGCTACCGGGCCGTTTTCATTTCCGACCTGCACCTGGGCACCGCCGGTTGCCAGGCCGAGGCGCTGCTGGACTTCCTCAAGCACTACCCGAGCCAGACCCTGTACCTGGTCGGCGACATCGTCGACGGCTGGCAGTTGCGCCGCCGCTGGTTCTGGCCGCAGGCCCACAACGACGTGGTGCAGAAACTGCTGCGCCGCGCCCGCAAGGGCTGCCGCGTGGTGTTCGTACCCGGCAACCACGACGAATTCGCGCGCCAGTTCCACGGCCACAGTTTCGGGGGCATCGAGGTGCGCAACGAAGCCGTGCACGAAACCGCCGACGGGCGCCGCCTGTGGGTGGTGCACGGCGACCACTTCGACGGTGTGATTCAGTGCGCCAAATGGCTGGCCTATGTGGGGGACAACCTCTACGAGTTCACGCTGCGCCTGAACCGCCACCTCAACAGCCTGCGGGCCCGGCTCGGTCTGCCTTACTGGTCGCTCTCGCAATACCTCAAGCACAAGGTCAAGACGGCGGTGAACTACGTCAGCGACTTCGAGGGCGCGGTGGCTGCCGAGGCCCGTGCGCGCGGTTACCAGGGGGTGGTCTGCGGCCACATCCACCGCCCCGAGATGCGCTGGATCGACGGCACGCTCTATTGCAACGACGGCGACTGGGTGGAGAGCCTGTCGGCCCTGGTCGAACACAGCGACGGCCGGCTGGAGCTGGTGCACTGGCAGCCGCCGGCGCGCCAGACCCGGATACCGCTGCCCGAAGCCTTGCCTGCGCCCCTGCCGGCCAGGGCGGCCACAGCCTGAACCGGTGCCAAGCGCATGAAAATCGTTCTGGTGACGGATGCCTGGGCGCCCCAGGTCAACGGGGTGGTGACGACCCTGGTCGAACTCGTGCAGCAACTGCGCCAGCGCGGGCACGAGGTGCTGGTGATCGAGCCCGGGGATTTCCGCACCCGCCCTTGTCCGGGCTACCCGGGCATTGCCATCGCGGTGTGGCCGGGCCGCCGGATGAAGGCGCTGTTCGATCAACTCCGGCCCGATGCCGTGCACATCGCCACCGAAGGGCCGCTGGGCTGGGCCGCGCGGCGCCAATGCCTGCGTCGCGGCTGGCCGTTCACGACCGCGTTCCACACCCGGTTTCCCGAAATCC
The DNA here is from genome assembly GCF_030160815.1 of Hydrogenophaga electricum. Lineage (NCBI taxonomy): Bacteria > Pseudomonadati > Pseudomonadota > Betaproteobacteria > Burkholderiales > Comamonadaceae > Hydrogenophaga > Hydrogenophaga electricum. Next base: position 95,927 of record NZ_BSPB01000012.1, read on the forward strand.
TGCACGCGGCACTGCGCGTGCCCGTGGCCTGGGGTTACGCCTTGCTGCGGCGCTTCCACCGGCCCAGCCAGGCGGTGCTGGTGCCCACCGACGGCGTGCTGAACATGCTGTCCGGCCGCGGGTTTCGCCGGCTGCGGCCCTGGACACACGGCGTCGACACGCGGCTGTTCACCATGGCGCCCGCGCCGCACGCGACCGACCTGCTCGGGGCGTTGGCACGGCCCGTGAGCCTGTACGTGGGGCGGGTCTCTTACGAAAAGAACATCGACGCCTTTCTCTCGCTGGATGTGCCGGGCAGCAAGGTGGTGTGCGGGGTCGGTCCGCTGGAGAGCGCGCTGCAGGCGCGCTACCCCGATGTGCACTGGCTGGGCCTGCTGTCGCGGCCCGAGCTGGCGCACGTCTACGCGGCGGCCGACGTGTTCGTGTTCCCGAGCCGCCACGAAACCTTCGGGCTGGTGATGCTGGAGGCCATGGCCTGCGGCACGCCGGTGGCCGCCTACCCGGTGGACGGCCCGCTGCAGGTGGTGGGCGACAGCGGCGGCGGTGCGCTCGACGACGACCTGCAGGTGGCCTGGGCGCAGGCGCTGAAACTGCCGCGGCACCAGGCCCGTCAGCGCGCGCTGGGCTTCGGCTGGGACACCGTGGCCGCCCAGTTCGAGCGCGAGCTTGTGCCGTTTTCCGCAGCGGCCGGGGCCGGGGCGTGTGTGCGCCGGCAGGGTGTCACACAAACGTCATCAGGTCGTTGAATAATGGTCACATTGCCGTCATCTGCGATGCCCGGACCGTCTTCTGCCGGCACGCTCGCCCACCATGAGCGCCAGTTCCCAGAACAACAAACTGCCCTTTCTTGACCGCGACCACAGCATCCTCGCTTTCAACGAGCGGGTGATGGACTGGGCCCGCCGGCCCGACGTGCCGCTGCTGGAGCGGCTGCGCTACCTGGCCATTGTCTCGTCCAACCTCGACGAATTCTTCGAGGTGCGCATGGCGCCGCAATTGACTGCCGGCAAGAGCCACGAGCAGAACGGTTTGTACACCGAGCAGAGCTACCAGCAACTGTCGGGCAAGGTGCACGATCTGGTGGCCCAGCAGTACGCGATCTACAACGACGAGCTGATGCCCCTGCTGGAGAAGAAGGGCATCAAGATCGTCTCGCACGGTGAGCGCAATCCGCGCCAGCGCCGCTGGGTGCGCGAGCACTTCCAGAAAGAGGTGCAGCCGCTGCTCATCCCGGTCGGTCTGGACCCGGCCCACCCGTTTCCCCAGGTGGCCAACAAGTCGCTGAACTTCATCGTCCGGCTGACCGGCAAGGACGCGTTCGGCCGCGAGAACGAGGTGGCCATCGTCAAGGTGCCGCGCATCCTGCCGCGTTACCTGCGCATGCCGCCCGTGCGCGGCTCCAAGCAGAGCCATTTCGTTTCCATCTCCAGCCTGATCCGATCGCACCTGGCCGACCTGTTTCCTGGCCGGCAGGTGACCGAGTTCTCGCAGTTCCGCGTCACCCGCCACTCCGATCTGGCGGTGGACGAAGAAGAGGTGAAGAACCTGCGCACCGCCTTGCGCAAGGGCCTGCAGCAGCGCCACTATGGCGAGGCGGTGCGCCTGGAGGTGTCGGCCGGTTGCAGCGAATTCCTCTCGGGTTTCCTGCGCGCGCAGTTCGCCCTGCCGGCCGAGGCGCTGTACCGCGTGCCGGGCCCGGTCAATCTGGTGCGGCTGAACCAACTGATCGACCAGATCGAGGCCCCGACGCTGCGCTTCGAGCGCTACCAGGCCGGCTGGCCCCGCCAACTGGTGCCGGGGCAGTCGTATTTCGAGCGCCTGCAGCAGGGCGACGTGCTGATCCACCAGCCCTACGAAAGCTTTGACGCGGTGCTGGCGTTTCTGCGCGAGGCGGTGGAAGACCCCGATGTGCTGGCCATCAAACAGACCATCTACCGCACCGGCGCGCGCTCCGAGCTGATGGAGTTGCTGCGCGAAGCCGTGCGCCGCGGCAAGGAAGTCATGGCCGTGGTGGAGCTGAAGGCCCGCTTCGACGAAGAGGCCAACATCAGCTACGCCGAGCGGCTGGAGTCGGTCGGGGCGCAGGTGGTGTACGGCGTGGTCGGTCTCAAGACCCACGCCAAGATGCTGCTGGTCACGCGCCGCGAAAACGGCCGTCTGCGCCGTTATGCCCACCTGTCCACCGGCAACTACAACGCCGGCACAGCCCGCCTGTACACCGACTTGAGCTATCTCTCGGCCGACGAGGCGCTGACCGCCGACCTCGACCAGCTCTTCCTGCACCTGGCCAGCCAGAACCGTTTGCCCAAGCTGAGCAAGGTGCTCAACGCGCCGTTCAATCTGCACAAGACGATGCAGGACAAGGTCGACGCAGCGGCGGCGGCTGCTGCTGCCGGCAAGGAGGCGCGCATCGTGCTGAAGATGAACGCGCTGACCGACGAACCGCTGGCGCGTGCGCTGGCCCTGGCGTCGCAGCAGGGCGTGAAGATCGACGCCATCGTGCGCGGCGCCTGCATCCTGCCGGCGCAGTTGCCGGGCGTGACCGACAACGTGCGTGTGCGCTCCGTCATCGGCCGTCTGCTGGAGCATTCGCGCGTGTTCTATTTCCGCGTCGATGACCAGGAGGAGCTGTGGCTGTCCAGCGCCGACTGGATGAACCGCAACATGCTGCGGCGGGTGGAGCTGGCCTGGCCGGTGACCGATCCCGAGCTGCGCCGCCGCATCATCGACGAATGCCTCACCGCCTACCTGCACGACACGCGGGACGCCTGGCTGCTGCAACCCGACGGGCGCTACGTGCCGGCGGGCAGTTTGCCGGGCGCACGTGGCAAGGCCGCGCCCACGCCGCTGTCGGCGCAGGCCAGCCTGATGGCGCGTTACGGCAGCAAGGGTTGACCACGGGAGCCAATGCCATGGACCTGCTTCTCTGGCGCCACGCAGAAGCCGTTGATCACCCGGAACTGGAGCAGGGGCGCCAGGGCGATGCGCTGGACCTGGCCCGGCGGCTCACGCCGCGCGGCGAGAAGCAGGCGGCCCGCATGGCCGCCTGGCTCGACCGCCAGTTGCCCGATGGCGCACGCATCTTCGCCAGCCCGGCGCAGCGCACCGAACAGACCGCGCTGGCGCTCGGGCGCAGGTACAAGCTGCGCGACGAACTCGCGCCCGAAGGCGATCCGGCCGATCTGCTGACCCTGGTGCAGTGGCCGCACGGCAAGTCGCCCACGCTGGTGGTGGGGCATCAGCCCACCCTGGGGCGCGTGATCGCGCGCCTGCTCGGCTTGCCGGAAGACGGCTGCCCCATGAAAAAAGGCGCGGTCTGGTGGCTGCGCCAGCGCGAACGCAACGGCCGCCTGGAGACGGTGATCGTGACGGTGCAGACGCCCGAATTGCTCTGAGCCGCCGCGTGTTGCCGCGCCCCAGGGCGGGGCTTCAGGCCGCCGACTGGATCAGCCCCAGCAGGGCGGCCCGGGTCGGCGCCGCGCCCGCCTGGATGAGGGCCAGTTGCTGCATCCGCTCGGCACCGCTGGCATGGGCCGCCATCTGCTCGGCCGCCGTGCAGGCCGCCGCCAGCCGGCTGGCGCCGACGTTGGCCGCCGATCCCGCCAGAAAATGCGCCCGTTCACGGAACAGCGAGATGTCGCCGTCCTGCAGGGCCTGCGTCAAACCGGCCAGGCGCGCGTCGAGCGCGGCCAGAAACTCGCCGATCACTTCGCGCCGCAAGGTGCCTGCGGCGTCGTCGAATTCGGCAAAACCCGCCCAGCGCCCGGCGTCGAGCCAGGGCAGGGCTTCGGTGGGCAGGGCGGCCACGGCGGGTGGCGCTGGCTGCGCGCCGGCGGTCGGGCTGGCCAGGGCCTGCGCCAACTCGGCCAGTTGCAGCGGTTTGGCGAGGTAGTCGCTCATGCCGGCGTCGAGGCAGCGCTGGCGGTCTTCACCGAGGGACGAAGCCGACACGCCGATGAGGCGCGGGGCCTGGTCGCCCCAGCCGGCCAGGATGGCCCGGGCGGCGGCGATGCCGTCCAGGTCGGGCATGTGGCGGTCGAGCAGCACGTGGGTGAACGGCTGGCCGGCCGTGTGGGCGGCGGCAATGGCTTCAATGGCCGCCTGCCCGCCGTCGGCGGTGGCGTGGGCATGGCCCAGGCGGTGCAGCATGGCGGCGGCCACGCGCAGGTTCACGGTGTTGTCGTCCACCACCAGCACCCGCAGGCCGGCCCGCGAAGGGGGCAGGGTGGCCGCGTTGGCCGGTTGCAGGTCGTCGGTGGTGCCAGCGGTGGCGCGGATGTCGAAAGTGAAAGCCGAGCCCTGGCCCGGGTGGCTCTGGACGTGAATCTGCCCGCCCATCAGTCCGACCAGGTGGCGGCAGATGACCAGGCCCAGGCCCGTGCCGCCGTAGACCCGCGTGGTCGAGGTGTCGCCCTGCGCGAAGGGCTGAAAAAGTTGCCCGAGCTTTTCGGGTCGGATGCCCACGCCAGTGTCGGTGACGGTGAAGCCGATGCGCTGGCTGCCATCCGCCTCCGTGCCCAATTGGCGGACGTCCAGCGTGATGCCGCCGGTGTGGGTGAACTTGATGGCGTTGCTCAGCAGGTTCAGCAGCACCTGGCGCAGCCGGGTCACGTCGCCGACGATGACCCGGGGCACGTCCGCACCGATGTGCGTCTGCAGGCTCAGGCCTTTTTCCAGCGCGGCCAGTTGCACCATCTGGCGCGAATCGCCGATGGCAGCATGCAGGTCGAACGGGCGCTGTTCGAGGTCGAGCCGGCCCGCTTCGATGCGCGAGAAGTCGAGGATGTCGCCCACCACCGACTGCAACTGCCCGCAGGACAGGCGTAGCACGTTGAACAGGCCGCGCTGGGTGTCGGTCAGCGGGGTGTCGGCCAGCAGCTCGCTCATGCCCATCACGCCGTTGAGCGGGGTGCGGATTTCGTGGCTCATCACCGCCAGGAAGCCGGCCTTGGCGCGCGCGGCCGCCAGCGCTTCCTCGCGCGAAGTCGCCAGTTCGGCCGTGCGCGCGCGCACCCGCTCCTCCAGCAACTGGGCCGCCTGCAGCAATTGTTCGTTCTTGAGACGGATTTCGCGGTTGTAGGCCTGCAACTGGTGGGCGCTGTCGTGCATCACCTGGGACAGGTGGCGCACCTCGTGCAGGGGGGCGTCGTTGTGGATCGGCGGGATGTCGCCGGCCCCGAGCGCGGAGGCGGAAGCGTTGAGCCGCGAAAACTGGCGCGACAGGCCGCGCGCCAGCATCAGGGCGGCGGCGGCGCAGACCAGCATCAGCCCGACCATGCCGGCCAGGGCCCACTGGCGCGCGCGGATGACGGAGCCGGTGAAATCGCGTTCCGGCGCAACGACGATGAGGCGCCAGTCAAGGCCGAACTTGGCGCCGAACGGGCGTTGCAGCGCGATCAGGCGGCTCTCGCCCAGGCCGATCTGGTGCCACAGGCTGGGTGGTGGCGACAGCCGCACCAGGCCGGCGGAGGTCTGGTCTTCCGTCGGCGGCAGCGTGCGCAGCTGTTCGTAGGACGTGCGCACCAGCGGATCGCGGCTCTGGTCGGGCGAAAGGCGGCGGTGCCGCCCGTCGACCAGGGTGCTCAGTTCCTCGTCCACGGACGAAGCGACGAACAGCCCCTGCTGGTCCACCAGGTAGGTCACCGCGTTCTCGCTGATGCGGGTGCTGCGGATCAGGTCGGTCAACCGGGCCAGGCTCATGTCGACCGCGATCACGCCCAGCAACTGATGACCGCCTGCGGCGTAGATGGGGTGGGCCAGCGTGAGGTCGAACTGGGGCTTCACCGCCGAGCGGTAGACGCTGGTGAAGACCCGCTGCCCCGAGCGGGCTGCGAGCTGGTACCAGGGGCGCTGGCGGGGGTCGTACAGCGTGTCCTCCACCTTCTCCAGCGTGCTGCGGTCGCCAGGCTTGCGGATCAGGTACTGCCGGCGGCCGGATTCGCCCGATTGGATTTCGCGGACCACGAAACCCCGTTCCTCCTTTTCCAGCCCGAAGAAGGCGCCGTCGGCCTTGCCCGCATACAGATAGGGCACGTTGGGTGACTGCTGGGTGAGGGCATAGGCCATTTCTTCCAGCGCCTGCGGGTCGCGCAGCCAGTTGCGGGTGCGCGAGGCTTCGGCACCCGAAATTTCGAACGGCGGCACCAGGGCGTTGACCACGGTGTGCGACTCACCCAAATGGGCCAGGGCCCCCACGTCGACCCGGTGGGCGGCCTGGCTCATGGCGTTCTCGGCCAGCGTCTTGATGGACTGGGAGCTGTTGGACGACAGCAGCCAGGCGACCATGGTCGCTGGCAGCAGGGCCGTCAGCAAGAAGGCGGCCATCAGGGTCGGGCCGAGGGAGAGGCGGCGGGCCATGGTGCGCGGCTGTGAAAAAGGGGGGAGGAGGGGCGTCAGAGCGTCAGCGCTTCGATGCGGCAGACATCGATCGGCTGCTCCCGGTGCGGCAGTGCCAGCAGGTAGCGCTGGGCCGCGACCACGGCGCCGGTGATGCTGCGCAGCACCGGGACGGTGACGGTGATCGGGGTGCCGCCGCCCACGGCATGGCGCTGGATGGCCAGGGTGTCGACCACGGTCTGGCCGACCGGCACCGTCTGCGCCGCGCCGCCGATCAGGCCCTCCAGGCGCATCAGCCCGACCGGGCCGCAGTGCACGGCCATGCCGATGTCGAACGTGGGCAGCGCCAGGCCCGGGTGCTGGCGGGCGATGAAGGCGCGCAGGGCCGCGACCGATTTCTGCAGGCCCAGCGCCGCCTTGATCGCGCGCAGCGCCGGGGAGGTGGCGAGCGTGGGAGACGGGTCCTGGTACAGGGCCACGATGCCGTCGCCCGTGAACTGCATGTGGCTGGCGCCGAACAGGTGGGCCGTGTCGCCGCAGCTTTCGTGAAAGCGCTTGAGCAGGTGGGCCAGCGCCGGGGGGGGCAGGGTGGCGGCCCACTGGTCGTGCGCGAGGATGCCGGCGCACAGCAGCACGCCCTGCACCTCGGGGGCTCCGCGGCCTTCGTCGTGCGTGCCCGGCCATTGCTGGCTCAGCGCCAGCGCGAGCTTGTCCTCGTAGTCATCGCCCAGGTCGCGCGCCTGGGCCTCCAGCGCGTCGTGCAGGCGGGCGTGGAACTGCATTTCCTGCGACGCCGCCCGCAAGGCCTGTTTGCCCAGTTGTGCGTTCACGGCGTCGATGAGTTCGCGGCTCTGGAACGGTTTGGTCAGGTAGTCGTCGGCGCCCATGCGCATGCCCTGGCGCATGTCGCGGCGCTCCTGCAGGGAAGTCAGCAGGATGAAGGGGGTGAGGGCCAGGTCGATGTCGTCGCGCACCTGGCCCAGCAGGTCAAACCCGGTCATGCCGGGCATGTTGATGTCACTGACCACCAGGTCGGGACGCAGGCGCTGGATCAGGTCCCAGGCCTGGGTGCCGGTGGTCGTTTCCACCACATCGTGACCCTGGTGCTGCAGCACCACACTCAGGAGTTTGAGCGTGCCCGGATCGTCTTCCGCCACCAGGATCAGGGCCATGCCGTCTGCCTTGTGTGTTTTGTGAGGGCGCTCATGGGCGCATGGTAGGCCGGCAGAAGGCAGCCGAAGCACGTGCCGGCGCGCAAAAGCGCAACCGTGTCCGGTTTGCGTGACAGATTCACGGGCGTGACGCCCAGGGTCAACGGATGTCGGCCTGCAGTTTCCAGGGCGTTTTCTGCCAGGCCTGAACCTCTTCCCCCAGCAGCCAGGCCGATTGCGGGAAGCGTTTGGCCCAGCCCGGCGCGGTGCTCAGGCGGAACGTTCCGGGCTTGTAGCCCAGCTTGAGCAGCTCGTATTCGGGCATCTGGCGGGCATGGCAGAGCAGCACCGCCAGCCGCAGGCTCATCAGCTGTTTGGCGAACAGCTCGTCGGTGAGCGCGTCTTCCATCTTCTTGAGCTTGCCGCGTTGCCCCAGCACGAGTTGGCTCATGCGGTGCAGTTCGGCCAGCGAGAAGCCGGGCGCGTCGACGTTGTCCAGGATGTAGGCGCCGTGGTGGTACGAGCGGTCGTGCGAAATGTGGGTACCGATCTCGTGCAGGTGCGCGGCCCAGGCGAGTTTCTGCGAATAACGGCCGGCCAGCGGGTCGTCGGCCGCGATCTGGGCAAACAGCGCCGTGGCGACGCGGCTGACGCGGTCGGCCTGCCCGCCATCGATGGAGAAGCGCTCGCCCAGCCAGCGCACGGTGCGCTCGCGCACGTCGGTGCCGTCGGTTTCGCGATCGATCAGGTCGTACAGCGCGCCATGGCGCAGCGCGCCCTGGGTCGGGATCATCTGTTCGATCCCGAACAGGTCGAAGATCGCACGCAACACGCTCACCCCGCCGCACAGGACCGGGCGCCGCTCGTCCTTGAGCCCCTCGACCCGCAACTGGTCGACGTGGCCGGCCTTGATCATGCGTTCGACCAGCCAGTCCAGTCCGGAGCGCGTGACCACGCCGGAGGCCCAGCCGTTGGCCGACAGGATGTCGGCGACCGAACTGACAGTGCCCGAGGAGCCGTAGGCCAGGCTCCATTCGCTGGGCGGAAACACGTCGAGTGCCTGGTCGATTTCGGCCTTGGCCGCGACCTCGGCGGTGCGGAAGGCCGTGGCGGAAATCTGGCCCTTGGCGAAATAGCGGCCCGTCCAGGCCACGCTGCCCAGCCGGTAGGACTCCATTTCGCGCGATTCGTAGCCGTGGCCGAGGATCATCTCGGTCGAGCGCCCACCGATGTCCACCACCAGACGCCGTTCGTCCGACTGGGGCAGCAAGCGCGACACCCCCTGGTAGATCAGGCGGGCCTCTTCATGGCCCGAAATCACCTCGATCTGGAAACCCAGGATGCTCTGGGCCTTGCGCAGGAATTCGTCGCGGTTGCGGGCTTCGCGCAAGGTCTGCGTGGCGACGGCACGCACCTGGTGTTTCTTGAAGCCGTGCAGGCGCTCGGCAAAGCGCGCCAGGCAGTCCCAGCCGCGCTGCATGGCGGCCTGGTTGAGCACCTTGTTTTCGTCGAGGCCACTGCCCTGGCGGACGGTTTCCTTGAGGTATTCGATGCGTTCGATGTGGCCGGAGTGGTAGCGGCCGATTTCGAGCCGGAAGCTGTTCGAGCCCAGGTCGATGGCGGCAAGCGGGGTTCCGTTTTGCATGGAGAAGTCAGGCGGGCCGACCCCGGAAAGGGGTGGCCAGTGTGAAAGTGCGTCGGGGGGATTGTGACGCATTGCCATGCCCCTGGCCGGGGCCGGGCCAGCGCCGGGTGGCGGCCGGCAGACGGTTTTCAGATTTCTTTGTGACTGTCACAGAGCTGTCACATGGCGTCCCTAGAGTCTCGGTCGAACCCCCTGTTTCATCTACCGAGAGGACCCGAATGAACACCAAACGAACCCTTCTGAAGACCGTGGCCGCTGCCGCTTTCGCCTCGCTGGCCATGGGGGCCGCCCTGGCCGCCGACATCACGGGCGCTGGCGCTTCGTTCCCGTTCCCGATCTACGGCAAGTGGGCCGAAGCCTACAAGGCCCAGACCGGCGTGGGTCTGAACTACCAGTCGATCGGCTCGTCGGGCGGCATCCGCCAGATCCGCGCCAAGACCGTGGCCTTCGGTGCCAGCGACGCCCCCCTCAAGGGCGAAGAGCTGGACAAGGATGGCATGGTGCAGTTCCCCGCCATCATCGGCGGCACGGTGCCCGTGTTCAACATCGACGGCGTCAAGCCCGGTGAACTGCGCGTTACCGGCCCGGTGCTGGCCGAGATGTTCATGGGCAAGATCGCCAAGTGGAACGATCCCAAGATCGTGGCCCTGAACCCCGGCAAGACGCTGCCCGACCAGATCATCACCGTTGTGCACCGTTCGGACGGCTCGGGCACGACCTTCAACTTCACCGACTACCTGAACGAAGTCAGCAAGGACTGGTCCGCCACCGTGGGCAAGGGCGCTGCCGTCAAGTGGCCGGCTTCCACCTCCGTGGGCGGCAAGGGCAACGAAGGCGTGGCCGCCAACGTCAGCCGCGTCAAGGGCGCGCTGGGCTACGTGGAATACGCCTACGCCAAGAAGAACAACATCCCCTACCTGCAGCTGCAGAACAAGGATGGCAAGTACGTCTCGCCCGACGACAAGTCCTTCGCCGCCGCTGCCGCTGGGGTGGACTGGTTCAGCGTGCCGGGCATGGGCGTGTCCATGGTCGACGCCAAGGGCGCCGAAAGCTGGCCCATCAGCACCGCTTCGTTCATCCTGATGTACAAGCAGCCGGCGGACAAGGCGCAGTCGGCCGAAGTGCTCAAGTTCTTCGACTGGGCCTTCAAGAACGGCAAGCAGATGGCGGCCGACCTGGACTACGTCGCGCTGCCCGACAGCCTGACCAACGAGATCCGCAGCAAGGTCTGGTCGCAGATCCAGAAGTAAGTTGGCCGGGCCCGCCGCCGCCATGGGCGGCGCGGGCCCTTTGAACGAACCGGGAGCCAACATGAGCCTGGATACCACCATGACTTCGCCCTCCGCGCCGGCGCAGACCGGCACCACCGTGTCGATGGAAACCATCGCCCGCCGCCAGCGTCTGCAGGACGCACTGTTCCACCGCGTCACGCAGGTCTTTTCGCTGCTGGTGCTGGTGGCGCTGCTGGGCATCATCATTTCGCTGTTCATCAACGCCTGGCCCGCTTTCCAGCGCTTTGGCGTTCAGTTCATCTGGCACGTCGAATGGGACGTGGTCAATGAAGATTTCGGTGCCGCCATCGCCATCGTCGGCACCCTGGCCAGTGCCGGTATCGCGCTGCTGATCGCGGTGCCGCTGGCTTTCGGCATCGCGCTGTTCCTCACCGAAACCTGCCCGACCTGGCTGCGCCGGCCGCTGGGCACCGCCATCGAGCTGCTGGCCGCCGTGCCCTCGATCATCTACGGCATGTTCGGCCTGTTCGTGTTCGCCCCGCTGTTTGCCGACTACCTGCAGGTGCCGCTGCAAAGCGTGCTGGGGGGGCTGCCGCTGGTGGGCTTCCTGTTCGGGGGCGCGCCCAACGGCATCGGCATCCTGGCCGCGGGCATCGTGCTGGCGTTCATGATCCTGCCGTTCATCGCGGCGGTGATGCGCGACGTGTTCGAGATCGTGCCGCCCATCCTGCGCGAATCGGCCTATGGCCTGGGTTGCACCACCTGGGAAGTCGTGCGCCGCGTCGTGCTGCCGTACACCAACAAGGGCGTCATTGGCGGCGTCATGCTCGGCCTGGGCCGGGCACTGGGTGAAACCATGGCCGTCACCTTCGTGATCGGCAACGCCAACCGCATGCCAACCTCGCTGTTTTCGCCGGGCACGTCGATTGCCTCGACGTTGGCCAACGAGTTCGGTGAAGCGGCCGACTTCCACCTCTCCACCCTGTTCGCGCTGGGCTTCCTGCTGTTCGTCATCACGTTCATCGTGCTGTCGCTGGCCAAGGTCATGATCCTGCGCGCCGAAAAGGCCAAGGGAGCGTGAGGGTGACCTTTCCTGCCACGGTGTGGCAGGCGATGTGCCTGGTGTCCGACGCTTTGGAAAACTGAGATGAATCCCAACTTCGACCAAAAACGATATGCCCGCCGTCAGCGCGCCAACGCCGTGGGCCTGACGCTCTCCATGGGCGCCATGGTGCTCGGCCTGGCCGTGCTGCTGTGGATCCTGGGCGTGCTGCTCAGCAACGGGCTGTCCGCGCTGGACGGCAACCTGTTCACCCACGACACGCCGGCGCCCGGCACCGAAGGCGGGGGCCTGCGCAACGCCATCGTCGGTTCGCTGATGATGGTGGGGCTGACGGTGCTGGTGGCCACGCCCGTGGGCATCCTGGCCGGCATATACCTCACCGAGTACGGCGACCGCAGCAAGACCGCCGAGCTGACCCGCTTCGTTACCGACATCATGCTGTCCGCCCCGTCCATCGTGCTGGGCCTGTTCGTGTACGCCATCGCGGTGGCCACGGTGGGCAACTTCTCGGGTTTCGCAGGCAGCCTGGCGCTGTCGCTGATCGCGGTGCCGGTGGTCGTTCGCACCACCGAAAACATGCTGCGCCTGGTGCCCGGTAGCCTGCGTGAAGCGGCTTTTGCCCTGGGCGCGCCGCGCTGGAAGGTGTCGCTCATGGTCACGCTGCGCGCCGCCAAGAGCGGCGTCATCACCGGCTTGCTGCTGGCGGTGGCCCGCATCAGCGGCGAAACCGCGCCGCTGCTGTTCACCGCGCTGAACAACCAGTTCTTCAGCACCGACATGACCAAGCCGATGGCCAACCTGCCCGTGGTGATCTTCCAGTTCGCCATGAGCCCCTACGACAACTGGATCCGTCTCGCCTGGGCCGGTGCGCTGCTGATCACACTGGCCGTGCTGGTGCTGAACATCCTGGCCCGCGTCTTCTTCCGCGAGAAGGTTTCCGCCTGATCGCGCCGTCACCTTTTCACACCGATCACGAAAGACCTGTCATGACCGCCATGGCCGCCGACATCCAGCAGCGCAACGCGCTCGAGGTGCGCAACCTCAACTTCTTCTACGGCAAGTTCCAGGGGCTCAAGAACGTGAGCATGGACATTGCCGAGCACAAGGTCACCGCCTTCATCGGCCCGTCGGGCTGCGGCAAGTCCACGCTGCTGCGCACGCTCAACCGCATGTACAGCCTCTACCCCGGCCAGCGCGCCGAGGGCCAGATCAGTTTCTACGGCGAGAACATTCTGGACGAGAAGCAGGATCTGAACCTGCTGCGCGCCCGCATCGGCATGGTGTTCCAGAAGCCGACGCCGTTCCCGATGTCGATCTACGACAACATCGCTTTCGGCGTGAAGCTCTATGAAAGCCTGAGCAAGGGCGAGATGGACGACCGCGTGGAATGGGCGCTGACCAAGGCCGCGCTGTGGAACGAGGTCAAGGACAAGCTGCACCAGAGCGGCCTGTCGCTCTCCGGTGGCCAGCAGCAGCGCCTGTGCATCGCGCGCAGTGTGGCGGTCAAACCTTCGGTGCTGCTGCTCGACGAGCCGACTTCGGCGCTGGACCCGATCTCCACCGGCAAGGTGGAAGAGCTGGTGCACGAGCTCAAGAACGACTACACCATCGCCATCGTCACGCACAACATGCAGCAGGCCGCCCGCTGCAGCGACTTCACGGCCTACATGTACCTGGGCGAGCTGATCGAATTCGGCGCCACCGAACAGATCTTCTTCAAGCCCACCAAGACCGAGACCGAGGACTACATCACCGGCCGCTTCGGCTGATCTTCCAGGGAGACCGACATGGGTGACAAACACATTTCCAGCCAGTTCGACGCCGAACTCAACTCCATCTCCACCCACGTGCTGGAGATGGGTGGCCTGGTCGAATCGCAGCTCCACCAGGCCGTGTACGCGCTCGTGCACCTGAGCCTGGAGACGGCCGAGCAGGTGCTCGAAACCGAGAGCCGCATCAACCAGATGGAGCTGAACATCGATCACGAGATCATCTCCACCATCGGTCGGCGCCAGCCCACCGCCCGCGATCTGCGCTTCCTGATGGCCATCTCCCGCACCACCCAGAATCTGGAGCGCGCGGGTGACGAGGTCGCCCGGGTGGCGCGCATGGTCAAGTCCATCATCGAAGCCGGCACGCCGCGCTCGCTGCCGATTTCGGAGCTGCGCACGGCGGCCGACCTGGCGGCCGGCCTGCTGCGCAAGACGCTCGATTCCTTCGCGCGGCTCGACACCACCATGGCGCTGGCCATCATCAAGGAGGACAATGCCATCGACACCGAATACGATGGCTTCCTTCGCAAGCTGATCACCTACATGATGGAAGACCCCCGGACCATTTCGCCCAGCCTGGACCTGCTGTTCCTGGCCAAGTCGCTGGAGCGTGTCGGCGACCACGCCAAGAACATTGCCGAGCAGATCATCTTCATCGTCAAGGGCGAAGACGTGCGCCATGTGCCCATGGACAAGGTGGAGTCGGTCGTCGGATGAACAGCATGCGCCGTGTTGTGTCTCGCACCCACCGAGGGGAAAGCCTGCCAGCCGGGCGGGGGAGGCCTTCGTGAAAAAGCTGCCTCGTGTGCTGGTGGTGGAGGACGAGCCGTCCATTGCCGAGCTGATCGCCGTCAACCTGCGCCACAACGGCTTTGCCCCCACGGTGGTGTTCGACGGCCAGGCCGCGCAGCGGGAAATCGACGCCGTGTTGCCCGACGTGATCCTGCTGGACTGGATGCTGCCCGGTGAAAGTGGGGCCGTGCTGGCGCGCCAGTGGCGCAAGCACGAGCGCACGCGCACCGTTCCCATTCTCATGCTGACGGCCCGCAGCGACGAGTCCGACAAGGTTCAGGGTTTGGACGCCGGTGCCGACGACTACATCACCAAGCCGTTCTCCACGCAGGAGTTGCTGGCCCGCATCCGCGCCGTGCTGCGCCGGCGCGCTCCGGAAGTCGTCAATGACTCGGTGCAGGTGGGCGAACTGGTCCTCGACGCGGCCACTTACCGCGTCAGTTTCCAGGGCCAGGAACTCAAGGTCGGACCGACCGAATTCAAGCTGCTGCACTATCTGATGAAACACGCGGAACGTGTGCACACCCGTGGTACGCTGCTCGACAGGATCTGGGGAGATCATGTCTTCATCGAGGAGCGCACCGTGGACGTGCATGTGAAACGCTTGAGAGAATCGCTGGGCGAGGCCGCCGTCATGGTGGAAACCGTGCGCGGAGCCGGCTATCGCCTGACTGCCCAGAATCCTTCCGCCCGCACGGCCCAGAATTCCCGCGTCGGCGCCGCATGATCCCGCGGCTGATCGGCCTGCTGCTCCTGGTATCGGTGGGGGCGGTCTGGGGCCTGTCCCACGAATCCGCCGTGTGGACGTTCGTCGGGGCGCTGGTGGGCGCGCTGGTCTGGAGCCTCTTCGACGGCTACCGGGCGCGGCGGCTGCTGCAGTGGCTGGGCAAGGGCGACCTGTCCCAGCTGCCGGGCCTGTCGGGCCTGTGGGCCGAGGTGCTCGAACGCAACCGCAAGCTCATCCGCAAACTCGAAAAGCGCGCCAGCAACAGCGATGCACGGCTGGAAGATTTCCTGGCAGCGATCCAGGCCTCGCCCAATGGCGTGGTGCTGCTCGATTCGGCCGGGCGCATCGAGTGGTGCAACCTCACAGCGGCCAACCACCTGGGGTTCGACCCGCAGAAAGACCTGGGGCAGTACGTGCGCAACCTGGTGCGCGCACCGGCCTTCAGCGCCTACATGGCGGCGGCCGATTTCCGGCAGGAGATCCAGGTCGACGGCCCGGGGCCGCGACCGACACAGCCGGCCAAGATTTCCCTGCAGGTGCACCCCTACGGCAAGAAGCGCAAGCTCATGATCTCGCGCGATGTCACGGCGGTGCAACTGGCCGAGGCGATGCGGCGCGACTTTGTGGCCAACGTCTCCCACGAGATCCGCACACCGCTGACCGTGCTGAGCGGTTTTGTCGAAACCATGCAGAGCATCGAGCTGGAAGAGGCCGATCGCATGCGCTACCTCGGGCTCATGAGCCAGCAGGCGCAGCGCATGCAGACGCTGGTGAGCGACCTGCTCACGCTCTCGCGCCTGGAAGGCAGCCCAGCTCCCGGCGCGGGCGAGTGGATCGACAGTGGCGAGCTGCTCACCCATGTGCTGCAGGAGGCCCAGGGCCTGTCGTCGGCCATCGCCGATCCGCCGCACGTCATTGAGGCCGATCCGGGCGCGGCGTTCTGGGTGTCGGGCGCAAAGACCGAACTGCTGAGCGCCATGTCCAACCTGCTGAGCAATGCGGTGCGCTACACGCCGGGCGGCGGTCGCATCCACGCCGGCTGGCACATCCGAGCCGACGGCTGCGGCGAGTTTTTTGTCACCGACACCGGCCCCGGCATTGCTGCCGAACACCTGCCCCGTCTGACCGAACGTTTCTACCGCGTCGACCGCAGCCGCTCGCGCGAAACCGGCGGGACCGGGCTCGGGCTGGCCATCGTCAAACACGTGGCGCAGCGCCATGGCGGGCAGGTCGAGGTGGACAGCACGCTGGGTGAAGGCTCGACCTTCCGCATCGTGTTGCCGTCTTCGCGCGTCCGGGCCCGGCCACGCGACTGAGTAACCGTCTTGGAAGTCAAGCGCTGTGAAGCGATTTGTCCCAAGGTTTGCCAGTTCGGACCATGGCATTGAGCGTGGTCAGCAGCTTGC